>JAHJOY010000039.1 GCA_018819665.1 bacterium | reverse complement strand
CTATCCAAGCATCTATTTTTTGAGGATCTATTTGAACCCCTGGCCCCATAGTAGATGAAATAGCGATGCTGCGTATGTATCTTCCTTTAGCGGCTGATGGTTTAGCTTTAACAATAGCGCCGACAAAGGTAGTAAAATTTTCTAATAACTTCTCTTTATCAAAATTTATTTTTCCTAAGGGTGCGTGGACTATGCCAAATTTATCCGCCCGATACTCTACTTTCCCCGCTTTCACTGCTTTTACGGTATTTTTTACATCAAAAGTAACGGTACCAACTTTAGGGTTAGGCATTAGACCTCGGGGTCCCAATACTTTACCTAATTTTCCTACTATTTTCATCATATCTGGGGTCGCTATAGTGGCATCAAAATCGGTCCATCCCTTTTGTATCTTTTCAGCTAACTCTTCTGCCCCTACAAAATCAGCCCCGGCTTCTTCTGCCTCTTTTGCTTTCTCTCCTTCGGCAAAGACAACAACTTTCACTTTCTTGCCTGTACCATGAGGTAAATCTACCGCCCCCCTTACCTGTTCCTCAGAACGACGGGTATCGATACCTAATTTAATCGCAATATCAATAGACTCTTCAAAATTCGCCCAATGAAGCTTTTTAACTAAATCTAAAGCTTCTTCCGGTTCGTAAAACTCATCTTTTTTATAATCTTTAATAGCCTCTAAATATTTTTTACCTCTTTTTTTACTCATCTTTTTCCTCCTTGTGGTATTATTGGATTTTATCCTTCCACATAAGTTTACAATTAATTATTATTCTCTATCTCTATTCCCATGCTTCTGGCAGTACCTTCAACTATTTTTATAGCACTTTCTAAATCATTAGCATTTAAATCAGGCATCTTACGTTTAGCAATCTCTTCAATTTTTGCCCGAGATAACTTTGCAACTTTTTCTTTATTGGGTATTCCTGATCCTTTTTCTATTCCTGCTGCTTCTTTCAATAAAAAGGCAACTGGAGGCTTTTTACAGACAAAAGTAAAAGACCTATCCTCATATACATTTAAAATTACGGGTATTACAGTTCCAACATCTTGTCTTGTTTTTTCATTAAAAGCCTTACAAAATTCCATAATGTTTAAACCATGCTGACCTAAAGCTGGGCCTACCGGTGGTGCGGGATTAGCATTACCAGCTGGTATTTGTAATTTTATTACGGAAACTATTTTCTTTGCCATTAAATTCCTCCTATAACTAGTCGTTAGTGAATAGTGAATAGTCGTTAGTTTTAAATACAAGTTTTCAGTTATCGGTTTATAGTTTTTAGATAAAGAGAATCGGATTCTGTATTCTGTCTTCTGATTTCTTTTTCTTAACCAGATAACCAGATAACTAACTAACTAATTCTTAACGAGATACTAGATACGAGATACTAGATACGAATTTAATTTTTCGCTATTAATATTTCTCTACGTCATTAAAACCTAACTCAACAGATGTCTCTCGACCAAAAATAGATAGAAAAACTTTCATTTTGTTTTTTTCGTAATCTACTTCTTTAACTTTTCCTGTATACCCGGTAAATGGACCAACGATAATTCTAATATTTTCTCCTACTTCAATATCTAATTTGGGTACCTTCTCGCCCTTTCCCATCTGTTTTAATATGTTATCTATTTCTATTCCTTTTAAAGGTACCGGTTTCCCCCCTGAACCTACAAAGCGAGTTACTCCGGGAGTGTTCCTTACTACTTGCCAGGAATTATTATCCAATATCATTTCTATAACTACATATCCTGGAAATACTTTTTTTTGCACATATTTTCTTTTGCCAGATTTTACCTCTAAGACTTTTTCAGTAGGTATTAATACTTGGAAAATCTGGTTCTCCATTCCCATGGATTTAATTCTTTGTTCTAAATTTATTTTTACTTTATTTTCATATCCTGAATAAGTATGAGCTACGTACCATTTTTTTTTATTTGAAGCCGTCATCGTATCTAATTAACTCTCTTCCTTTTTACCATAAAATAGCAAATATTTATTGTGTATTATTTCATAAATAAAGTTAGTGCTTTAGTAAAAAATATATCGATTAACCCAATAAAAATGGAGGCAATAATTATAGTATAAATAACTACAATTGTGCTATTTTTAAGATCTTTTTTGGTGGGCCAGATAACTTTTCTTAATTCAGCTATAGCTTCTTTTATAAAATTGTTTATTTTATTAAAAATATTTTTTAGTTTCATTTTGTTCCCAATTTAATTTTCTTTTTTCTCTATTATAATAAAAAATGGCAGGCCCGGCAGGATTTGAACCTGCAACCCCCGGATTTGGAGTCCAGTGCTCTGCCGTTGGAGCTACGGACCTTAATTATTTTTAAATAAAACCCTTAAGCTAAAATTATTTTATTTCTTTGTGTAAAGTATGAGTTTTACAAAACTTACAGTACTTCTTAAGTTCTATTCTTTCTGGAGTATTTTGCTTATTTTTATATTTATTATAATTTCGATTTTTACACTCATTACAAGCGAAAACTATTCTTTGTCTCATTAAAAATGTCTCCTAATAAAAGATAAAATTATACAAGCCTAAATCTACCATACTTTATACTTAGTGTCAAGAATTAATTCGTATCTAGTATCTCGTATCTCGTATCTCGCTAAATCCTTTTATTCTATTTTTTGTAGGGGTCGGATTTATCCGCCCCAGCTTATTATAGGGGCGTATGCAATACGCCCCTACCTATTATTCTCGTATATCGTCTTTCGTATCTCTTCTCTTTACGATATACGATATCCGATATACGATATACTATTCAATTATCTCACTTACCACTCCGGCACTGACAGTGCGTCCTCCTTCTCGGATAGCAAAGCGGAGCTGTTTTTCCATAGCGATAGGAGTGATCAGTTCGCCGAGAACAGTCACATTATCCCCGGGCATAACCATCTCTACCCCTTCAGGGAGAGTGATGGTACCGGTTACGTCAGTAGTTCTGAAGTAGAACTGGGGACGATAACCGCTGAAGATAGGAGTATGTCTGCCTCCTTCTTCTTTGGTTAAGACATAGATTTCACCCTTAAACTTGGTATGAGGGGTGATACTGCCTGGGACCGCTACTACCTGGCCTCTTTTTACATCATTTTTATCTATGCCTCGCAGGAGGAGACCGATGTTGTCTCCGG
>JAHJOY010000038.1 GCA_018819665.1 bacterium | reverse complement strand
ATTACTATGAGTAACCACTAAAGAAGGATAATTAACCCCTTTAGGGGAATATTTTAAGCGTTTATGCACTAAGTTGTTTCTTTTTAGAATTTTATTAATAGTCACTATAGGAGGAGGATTAATTCCCTTTTCCCAAAGAGCATAACTAATAGTTAGCGCTCCTGTCTGAGCATATAATTTTTTTTCTAAACTCTTTCTGGTTTCAATTACCGTTTGTTCCATAATTTTATCAATCCTTTTAGGACTTTGATGGGGTTTACGAGAGTGGCTCTTAGCCCAATCTTTCCCATCTAATTGGTAACGCTTTAACCATTTAAAGAACCAGGTTTTACCTTTACCAAGACTCTGGTAGATCTCCTTAGGAGATTCACCATTTTCGTATCTTTTTATAGCTTTTTCTCTTAATTCTTTACTGTTCATAACTGACCTCCTTTTTTAAGGTCAGTATAGAACATTTAGTTATTAAGTTCTCGATGTGTGTAAACTTTTTTTCATTAAGGTTCGCGATGTCTATATATTTTTTTTCATTAAGGTTCACGATGTGTGTATATTTTTGGGTTCGCGATGTCTATATATTTGTCAACTATTCACTAACGACTATTTTTCGATACGAGATACGAATTTGCAACTATCTAACCAATTAACTATTATGATAGGTATCTCACCCTTCTATTGTTGTAATTTTTAAATTAGCATATATAATTAAAGAAAGATTTTTAATTATTTTGTCGAATAATCTAATTATAAAAGACAATTTACTGATATAAACTTTATTGAGGTAGATAAAAAGTAAAATGGTATTTTTCTTTCTCTTTCTTAACGATATATTTGGTACAATACTGTCTTTTAATTTCTTTTCTTTTTCTTTCTTAACTCGATACGCGATACTCGATACTATACTAATTTTTAATCTCTTTTCTTTTTCTTTCTTAACTCGATACGCGATACTATATGCGCAATAGGAATTTATTCTGATTCTCAGTTTTCATTATCTTTGCGAGATACGATTCACGAGATACGAGATACGAATTAGGGGTGGCAATCGATGAAGATTACCCATAAACTTGCCCAGGATATAGTCGATAAAACTATGAAAATATTAGAAAAGAATATAAATATTATGGATGAAAAAGGAGTGATTATCGGTTCAGGCGATAAAAGCCGCTTAAATCAATTTCATGAAGGGGCAGCCCAGGTAATTAAGGAAGGAAAAAAGTTAGAAATTTATTCTAAGGATATAAATCATTTAGTCGGGGCAAAACCAGGAATCAATCTCCCCATAGAACATAACAACAAAATTATAGGGGTGGTGGGTATTACTGGTGAACCAGATGAAGTCAGCCCTTTTGGTGAAGTGATTAAGATGACTGTAGAGATGATGTTGCAGCAGGAATTTTTATTAAAGGAATTACAATTAGAACAACAGGCTCGGGGGAATTTTATTCACGATTTAATCTCTGGAAGAATTGGAAATGATTCAGATTTATTTATAACTCGGGGGCAGATTGTAGGATATGATATTTTAATTCCCCGGGTGGCCTTGGTTGTAGATATTTATCAGTTCGAAAAGACCGCTAAACAGAGTTTGCAGGCGTTCAAAGGGTCGAAAGAAGGAGAAATTCATTTACAGAAATTAAAGAATGATGTATTAAAAACTATTCAAGGAATATTTGCGGATACTCCCCAGGAAATTGTATCTTATACAGGAGGGGATAGATTTGTAGTTCTGAAAACTATTAATCTTAAAGATTCAGATGAAATTCTAAGAAAAAAATTATTTAGAATTGGAAAGAAAATAAAAGATACCATTTCTCAGAAGATGAAATTTAAAGCGACCATTGGAATCGGAGAATATCATGAAGATATTCAGGGTTTAAATAAATCATTTAAAGAAGCTACCCAGGCATTAGATGTGGGTACCAGATTGGGAGGAGCGGGAGATATTTATCATGTAGACAATCTGGGTGTAGGCAAGCTGTTAGCAGAGATAAGAGAAGAAAGTCAGCAAGAATTTATGGAAAAAACTATTTATTCTACAAAAAATAATAAAGAGAAGAAAATAAATGAATTTTTATTAGAAACTTTACAGGGGTTTTTTGACAATAATTTAAGTATTACTCAAACTGCTAAGGCTTTGTTTGTACATCGTAATACTTTGTTGTATCGATTAGAGCGGGTTAAGAAAATAACTGGTTTAGACCCTAAAAAATTTGATGATGCTGTGCAACTGAGGTTAGCTTTAAAAATGAGGATATATCAAGGGAGTAATAAGTTTAAATAATCTTAAGTTGTACTAACTACTATTAAATTTATTCTGCAGACACAGACAAAAGTGATTTAAAATTTGCAATTTTTATCAATTTTAAACAGGAAAAAATATTGTTTTTTGATTATGAAAGTCAGGCGGAGATATAAAATTATTATACAAAGGAAGGATAGCATGAATATAGCATTATGTCATTATCGAGTTGGCGAAACTGATGGAGTTTCCCTGGAGATGGATAAATGGAAAAAGGTTTTAGAAAGTATGGGGCATAAAGTATATTTTATTGCCGGCAGCACAGGTACATCTGATGGTTATGTTATACCGGAAATGAATTATAGATTTAAAGAGGATTTGAAAATCGAAAGAAATGCTTACTTAAAATTAAAAGACTATCAGGATGAAGATGAATTAATAGGGGCTATAAGAAAGCAAACTTTGAAAATTGAAAAAGGTTTGAGAAAATTCTTAATAGAAAATAAGATAGATTTGATAGTCCTCAATAATATTTTATCGCTCGGGAGAAGTATCCCTACTGCTATGGCGTTTGCTAACGTCATTAAGGAATTAGGCATTAGATGTATCGGACATCATCATGATTTTTACTGGGAAAGGGATAATTTTTCTCAACCAACATGCAATTTCGTTCGCAAGGCCCTGGAGGAATACTATCCCCCGAAAGATGATTTGATCTCACATGTAGTCATTAATAGTATTGCCCAAAAAGAATTAAAAGCGAGAAGAAATCTGGATTCTATTATTATACCTAATGTATTTGATTTTAATGAAAAGTTATGGGATGTTGATGATTACAATATAGATTTT
>JAHJOY010000348.1 GCA_018819665.1 bacterium | reverse complement strand
GTTTTTATTTAAAATAACTATATCGGCATCTTTGCCAGGCTCCAAACTGCCTTTTTTATCGTCTATCCCTACAGACTTCGCGGGGTTAAAGCTTGCCATCTGAATCGCTTTTGGCAAGGGGATACCTACTTTTGTTACCATATTTTTAACTGCTTTATCCATAGTTAGCACGCTACCGGCTAAAGTTCCGTCTTTTAATCTCGCTTGTCCTTTAGTTACAATAACTTCTTGTCCTGCCAAATCATAAGTTCCCTCGTTAAGACCTGTTGCCCTCATGGAATCAGTAATTAAGACTATTTTTTCGCCATCTTTAATTTTAGTTAATATTTTCAATACAATTGGATGGATATGTATACCATCAGCAATAACTTCTACTGTTAATTCCGGAGAAGTTAAAGCCGCTCCTACCACACCCGGCTCCCGATGGTGCAGTCCTCTCATAGCATTAAAAGTATGGGTAACATGAGATAGTCCGGCCTGAATACCAGCTCGGGTCTGGACATAAGTGGCATTGGAATGCCCCACCGAAGCAATAATTCCCTGTTTGTATAAATATTTAATAAGATCAATTGCTCCCGGCATTTCTGGCGCTATAGTTACCAAACGAATTAAATTACCCGAAGCCTGATTAAATTCCAAGAACTCCTCAATGGAAATTTTTTTAATATCCTCTTCTTTTTGAGCCCCTTTCTTTTCAGGGTTAATATAAGGTCCTTCCATATGTATCCCTAAAATTTCAGCTCCTTTAGTTCCTTTTTTTGCTGCCTTACAAATACTTCTAAGGCTTCTAATGATTTTATCTTTACTCATAGTCATTGTAGTGGGAAGAAACGACGTAGTACCAAAATGAGAATGAGCAATAGCAATCTGGTTTATGGATTCATAGTCTCCATCCATTACATCTGAACCACCGCCACCATGAATATGTATATCGATATAGCCGGGAACTATAAATTTATCTTTAGCTTCAATTACCTCTACCCCTGTCAATGTAGCAGTTTTTAGCTCTTCTTTGTTTACTATTTCTATAATTTTTCCCTTTTCTACAATGATAGCCTTACCGCTGACCAAGTGAAATGGAGTGATAATTGTACCATTTATTATAATAATTCTTTTGTTTTTATTAATCATTTTACTCTCCGCTTCTTGTTAATATCATCTATCTGTTGTAAAGTGGGCAAACTTGCAGCAGCAATGGATTGGCCTACCCTCCTAATTGATTCATCAGGAAGATGTAAAGAAATATTTTTAAATAGCTCTGAAAATTCTTCTTTTAGTACCTGCTCTGCTTTTTGTAGAATTATTTGACCGCCCTCTCCGGAAGTAACCCGACCCAATATTAATATATGTTTTATATCATAAAAATCTGCATAATAAGCAATACCATAACCCAAATAGCAACCAATCGTTTCAAAGACTTTTTTTGCTCGGTCATCTCCCTTGCTCATTAGCATCTGAACAAATTTTAATTTCTCAGCAGGAGTTTGTTTTTCATCAAAAACAATTCCTGCTTTTTTAGCAAGTCGTATAACCGCTACCTGTGAGAAATATTGGACTCCACATCCTCGATCACCAGACCACTCATCAACAGGTGCTTCAATATTGAAATCAATAGGCGCAAAAGCCAATTCATTTAACCATCCAGTAATGTTTCCATCTTTATTGATATATCCTCCTGCTTCACTAGAACCCATAGCGATACCTAATACTGAATTTGTTTCCAAAGACATAGAGCCGGCCAGGGCAGTAATCTCTCCATCATTTATTATCTCCAAAGGGATGCCCCATTCTTTTTGTATATCTAAAAAAATATGTTTTACTCTTTTTTCAAAAAGATCAGGAGAAATTCCACGAAATATTGAAGCACTCATTACACGATTCTTTACATAGATTCCTGCAGAACTTCCTCCTATAGCATCAACACGAGGCATATGAGCTGCAGCATGGTGCAACATAGACATAATTTCGTGATAATGATATCGTGGATCACTTTGGTTTCGTGGATCCCAAACCACTTCCTCACTAAAAACTGCTTTTCCATCTATAACTGCACTTACCTTTCTATCGCTTGCCCCCAGGTCAAAACCGATACGACATCCTTCAATATGACCACCTAAGGGAATTGACTTTTCTTTGGTGGCATAGATCTTTTTAGTATTACAAATTTCTACAGTAGTAAAAGGTTTTTCGTATATATTAGACATAAAATTTACATCAAAAGCGCGCTCTCCTTTAGAAGAATATACTTCTTTAATAAATTCCCTAATTTTATCGGGTCCGGCTATAGTTAGCTTATGCCCCCCTCGAAGCCACAATAATGTTTTTACCAAGCGTTCAATATATAATAAGTTTGTCGAAACTAATTTATGTTCCGGAGGGAAAATATGTGTCCTAAAAATTGAGACACCCCCATCGTTTCGCTCTAAACTAACAGTAAGTGGTAGTCCTTCTCCTGAAGAACGAACCGCGTCCAGAAAAGCATGATTCCATAAAACAGCCGGGCAAAAATTATCATCAAGCGGAGGAATCGTTCGGGGTTTTATTAAAGGAATTAAATTGCAAGACATAATTTATTCATAACCTTTCTTTTGTAAATTACAAATATGGTTCCAAAAATTTCTTCGCTTCTAATATATCTTTTTTCTGCTCTTCCCCCGATATCTCTCGTTCTATAGTTACGGGTCCCTTAAAACCTTTTTCTTTTAATTTAGAAAGCAGTAAGGGGAAATCGACTTCACCTTTTCCAACTGGAACTTCAATTCCCAATCCCTCATTACGATTGGGCCAAAGTGCATCCTTTGCATGCATACCCCTTACATATTCTCCAAGAATTTCCACAGCATCTAAAGGATGCGCCATACCATAGAGAATTAAATTAGCTGGGTCTAAATTTACATAAGCATTATCACCAATATTGATTATCAATCTTTTAAGCGTTGATGGTAATTCCTGTCCGGTTTCAAAACAAAATATCTGACCATTTCTTTTACAATGTT
>JAHJOY010000347.1 GCA_018819665.1 bacterium | reverse complement strand
CAAACCTACAGGAAAAAGGCTTCTGAAGGTCAATACAAAGTTGAAGGAAGTAAATGGAGGTCTGAAGTTAACTCTAAAACCGAAAAATAAAAATGAGTAGAGTCTCTCCATATTTCCTGTAATTTCTAACTTCCTCCCCCTAATTGAGGGGATTAAGAAGGGGGTGAAATATTCCTTGTCATTGCGGAATGCAATGACGAAGTAATCTCAATTGTCACTAACAGATAAATTATTTAAATAAATTGACTGTTAGACAGGTAATATCGCACATGGATTGTTTGACTAAGGAAGGAAAACTTGTTAAGATGTTATTAGTAAATTTTCAAAAATTTTGAGAGAGGAAGACTAAATGTTTAAGTATAGTCTTGAAGTCACAAAACAAAAATTTGTTACCGTCGCCCCCCCCCCGAAAGCCGAAGGGTTTCTCTCGTATTTAGTTCAGGGAAATCCCACTTTTTTACAGATTAATAAAAAATTATTAATAAAAAACTCAGAGGTTGCTTACTGTTACCTCTGAGTTTTTTATTCTCAGACTGTGCTGCAGAAGAAGGTTAAAGAGCAAACAAAATACAAGGGAAGGGATTATAAATTTGTATGGAGGAGGTAACTTACGAAGATAGATTAGATGTTAATTATGAGAAGATTCTCTTAATCTTTCTATAGTCCTGAGAAAAGGGAAGATAGAAAGGGTGTATAAAAATGAAATTAAAACTTAATCTAAAAGATAAAATTTTAAAAAAGCAAAGATGGATAGAGAAAATCAAAGAAAACAGAGAAGTATTTATTATAATTATTATGTTTATGCTTTTAAGTTTTATAGTCTTCCTGAGCGAAGTGTTAGACATTCCTCACTACTTACTCGGCGCACCAAGAACTTTAATTAACTGGCGAGAAATTCTTTTTCTAATTATTCTGATAATTTTTGTCGGTATTTTAGCCATCGCTATAATTCTTCGTTTTGTCAGAGAGGGTAAACAAGCGATGAAAGCGATTACCCATGAGCAGTACTTATTACATGCCCTTATGAATAATATATCGGATTCCATTTACTTTAAGGATAATAAAAACAGATTCGTAATGGTAAATAGAGCGAAAGCTGAACATTCAGGGGTAACTCCTAAGGAGATGATTGGAAAAACTGATTTTGATTATCTTCCCAAGAAAATAGCCAGACAATCTTTTGCAGATAACCATTATGTAATGGAATATGACAGACCCATAATTGATAAAGTAGAAGAGATTATTCATTTGAATAAAACAGAACACTGGGTTTCTGTTACCAAAGTGCCTTGGTATGATAAGGAGGGCAAAATAATAGGGACAATAGGTATATCCCGAGATATTACTGATCGTAAAAAAGCAGAAGAAGCTTTACGAAAAAGCCAACAAGAATTTGTTAGTCTATTTAAAAGCAGTCCTGAAGCCTTAGTCTATCTGGATGAAAAAGGCAATGTTTTAGATATAAACCCCCGCTTTACCGAACTTTTTGGTTACCCCTTAGATGAGATTAAAGGTAGAAATATCAATGATGGAATGATTCATTCCCCGAATAAAATAGAAGAAGGAAAAGATTTGGATAAGATAGCCTTATCTAAAGGGTATTTTAATTATGAGACCATTAGAAAGAAAAAAGATGGAACTTTATTCCCTGTCTCTATCTCTGGTTCTAATATTTTAATTGATGGTAAGCTTCAAGGGGCGATAGGGATGTACAGAGACATCACCGAACGCAAGCAAGATGAGAAACTACATCAGGTCTTATACAATATCTCCAAAGCTACCAATTCTGCTATCTCCCTTGACCAGCTCTATCCCCTAATCCATCAGGAGTTAGGCATCATCATCGACACCACTAACTTCTATATCGCTCTGGTAGATGAGAAAGAAGATAAAATATTCTTTCCTTATAATATTGATAATACCAAACCTATTCATCTTCCTCGAAGTGTTAATCATAATTCATTGGTTGCCGAGGTTATAAGGACGGGAAAACCCATTTTTGTTAATCGAGAAATGATTAAAGGGGAAAAGTTTATGATGAAATTTAAAGAGT
>JAHJOY010000346.1 GCA_018819665.1 bacterium | reverse complement strand
GATACTATATACTAATTACACTCTACGCTAAACGCTATACGCTAGTTTTTTATTATAAACTTTAAATTATTACTTGCCAAGACTTTATATAATATGATAAAATGTTTACTGTTAAATATTTTTTACAACTGACAGGAGGAAATATAAAATGGCAAAATGTGATATTTGTGGTAAAGGTCCACAATTTGGAAATAAAATAAGCCATTCTCATAGAGTTACTAAAAGAATGTGGCATCCCAATATACAAAAAATAAAAGCACATATTGATAATACCGTAAAAAGAATTAATGTCTGCACTAAATGCTTAAAAGCCGGCAAAGTAAAGAAAAGTTCTTAACTATACCATTCTTTAAGTTTATCAATGACTTCATTAGTTATCCAATCAGGAGTAGAGGCACCACTGGTAATTCCAACTTTATCTTCAGGATGAAACCATTTATATTTTAGTTGGTTTTTTGTTTCAATATGATAAGTCTTTACTCCCTGATTCTTACCTATTTCTGCTAATCGGGTTGTATTAGCGCTTTCCTTTCCTCCAATTACCAAAATCACATCTACTTTTTTTGCCAACTCAAGTACGCTCTTTTGTCTTTCCGTGGTAGATTTACATATTGTATTAAATATTCTTAATTCCTCAGCTCTGTTTAACAGGGCAGATGATAATTTATAAAAATCATAAATATTTTTGGTGGTTTGGGATATAAAACCAATTTTTTTCTTTTTGGTTATCTTCTCTGCATCGTGAATTGAATTTATCACTAAAGCATTGTTTTGAATCGTATCCAATAAACTTAGTACTTCGGGATGTTTTTTGTCTCCATAGATAACTATAAAATAGTCCTTTTCGTATAAATAGCGTGCTATCTTTTGTACTTTTCTAACATATGGACAGGTAGTGTCAACTACCGATAATTTTTTTTGGTAAGCCTTTTTAAGCATTGTAGGAGAAATACCGTGCGCCCTGGTTGTAACCGTGCTTTCTTCCGGAACTTCATCTAAATTATCTGTTATCTTTACTCCCTTTTTTATAAAGTATTCTATAACTTGAGGATTATTTATTATTGAACCCAGCATATATAAGTTATTTTTTCTTGTTTTTAAGGCATTTTTGGCTAAGTTTACAGATTTTTTGACTCCAAAACAAAATCCCATTTTTTTAGATAATATTATTTTCAATTTGTTTTTCCCTGCATTCTCTAAATTTTTTTATTATCTTTAAAATTTTATCTTTAACTTCCTCAATGCTTTTTTCTGTAGAATCTATAAGAATAGCATCTTTTGCCTTGATCAAAGGGGCATATTTTCTCTTACTGTCAATTTTATCCCTCTGTATTATCTGTTTTTTAACTACTTCGTAATCTATGCTATAACCTTTATTTATTAGTTCTCTATATCTTCTTTTAATTCTTTCCTCCTCAGAAGCAGTAAAATAGAATTTTATATCTGCCTGCGGTAAAATTATCGAACCTATATCTCTACCTTCCATTATAATATTCCCTTTTTCAGCTAATTTTCTCTGCAGATAAATTAATTGTTTTCTAATTTTGGGCAATCTGGCTATCTGAGAAACATTTTGATCAATCCTGGGATTGCGTATTTCCTCAGTCAGATCTTCTCCGTCAACAAAGATGTGATAATAGTCATTTAGGCTCTTGCAATTTGCTCTTTCTATAGTTATACAAGTATCTGAAACCAGATTAGAAATCATATCTTCATCGTTTATATTAATATTTTTTTTTAAAACCTTCCAGGTTATTGCCCTGTAAATCGCTCCTGTATCAATATATAAAAAGCCTAATTCCCGGGCAATCAATTTACCCATAGTGCTTTTTCCCACAGCAGCTGGTCCATCTATAGCGATTACTAAACCATTTTTTTTCATTAATTCACCCCAAATTAGTCGTTAGTGAATAGTGAATAGTCGTTAGTTTATCGTATTGCGTATTGCGTATTGCGTGAAGAAAATTATTTTTCAGTTATCGGTTATTAGTTTATTAAGAATTCTGTCATTGAGAGCTCTGATTTATTAGAGCGTGGCAATCTCTTTGTTTAGCTAAAAACTTAAAGCGAAAAACGCAAAACCATAATTTAAAATTCAAAACCTTTTTCTAATAAAATAAAGTATTATTTTTGATGTAGGGGTCGGATTTATCCGACCCGGGTTTTTGGTAATTTATTTTATCGGGCTTGATGAATCAAGCCCCTACCTCCTAAACACCATCCGCTAATAATCTTCTGATTCCTGACTTCTATTTTCTTAGCGAGATACTAGATACGAGATAAGAATTATAGACATTTGCCTTCTTCTTCTCTCTCTTGTTTTCTTTACTAAATACTATATGCTCGATGCTCGATACTCGATACTATATACTAAATACTGCTATATTATTTTATTCAGACTTTTAATTTCTTCTTTATTTAAATACCTATACTCTCCCGGTTTCACACCTTTTAAGGAAATTGGGCCTAACTGAGTTCTTCTCAGTTTTAGAACAAAATGTCCAATATATTCACCCATTTTCCTAATCTGCCTTTTCTTTCCTTCTCTTATTTTTATTTTTAATATGGCATTTCCATTAGTAATTTTTAACAAATAAATATTGCAGGGTGATATTCTATAATTATTTTCTAAGACAACTCCTTTTGATAAGATTTTTAATTTTTCAGGAGAGGGAATTCCCTTCACTTTAACAATGTAAACCTTTTCTACTTCTTTTGCAGGATGAGTTAAAGCATAGGCTAATTCACCATCATTAGTAAGAATTAATATTCCTTCCGAATTAAAATCTAAACGGCCAACCGGGTATACTCTTTCTTTTACACCTTTAAGTAAATCTAAAACAGTCGGTCTGCCAAAAGGATCGGATAAAGAAGTTAAATATCCTTTAGGTTTATTTAACAATATATAAGAATACTGTTTTTTTTCTTTATATTTTATTAATTTACCCTTTACTTCAACAATATCTTTTTGAGGGTCAACCTTGGTTCCCAACTTAGTAACGACAGAGTTATTTACCCGTACCTGCCTCTGAAGGATAAGTTCTTCACACTTTCTTCGGGAAGCAATCCCTGCTCCCGCCAAATATTTTTGCAATCTTACAATCATGTCATTTAATCCCGATTTCGCTTAGTTTGGGAAGATCGTTAATTTTTTTTAAGCCGAAATGCATTAAAAAAAAGTCCGTAACTTTGTAAAGCAAAGGATTTCCAGGTACTTTTTTTCTCCCGCTAATTTTTACAAATTTATGCTTTAGTAAATTAAATAAGACCCCTGAGCAACTTACTCCCCTTATCTTTTCAATTTCTAAACGGGTTACTGGTTGATTGTAGGCAATAATAGCCAGTGTTTCCAGGGCTGCTTTAGAAATTTGATGCTTTCTTTTATTCTCTAAGATTTTTTTTACCCAGACAGAGTACTGGGGCTTGGTACCCAGTTTATACCCACCGGCAATTTCATATATTTTAAATGGCCTACCATCGTGGTCATATTTTGAGATTAATTCATTAATAATTAATCTACTTCTTCTTTTCTCCAGACCGGTAATCTCTTTTATCTTTTCAAGAGTTAATGGATTATTATATACCAGCAGTAAGCATTCTATTATATTGCTCCATCTTGAATTGTTTCTTGATTTTTCTTTAACTTTAAAGCATCTCCTTTCAGATTGAACATTATCCTATCAAAGTTTTTATTCTGATAGCATCTTATTTTCTTTAAATATATAAGTTCTAACAAGGCAAGGAAAATAACAATAATTTCTAACTTACTCTGAGCTCTTTCCATGAAATAATCGAAAGATAATCCTTCTTTACTGCCCTTTAACAGATTAACTATTTCTTTCATCTTGGTAGCGGTAGTAAAAGCCCTTTTTTTAAAGGGGATAAAATCTTCTTTCTTTGTATTCTGTAATACTTTTTCCAAAGAAGTTAAAAGGTCTGCTAAATCAACTTTCTGAATTTCTACACTACCTTCTTTATCATTGTGTTCTATCGCCGGAAAATAGATATTATTTTGGGTACCTTCTCTTTCTTTTAAGTATTCGACCACTTTTTGAAATTTGTCATATTCCTGAAGATATGCTTCTTTTTCTTTTGAAATCATAAAATCATTGTATTCATCATCTTCCTCTTCACTGGTTTTAACTTCCAATTTAGGAAGAAGATTTTCTGATTTTATTTTTAATATTATCGCTATTCCAGCTATGGTTTTACCGGCAATGCTCAGATCAATAGTACTCTTGTTTTGAATGATATATTTTAAATACTGATCTATTATTTCAGTAATAGATACCTGTTCAATATCTACGATACTTTCTTTTATATTTCTCAATAATTCGTCTACGGAGCTATCTAAATCATCAATCTTTATCTTAAAGTCTATATTTTTATTATTCATAGTCCAAATTCATGGCTTTCTTTGCTTCATCGAGGGTCTGTTTAGCTACTTGCCTTGCCTGTTTACTCCCTTCGATTACAATTTCTCTAATTATTTTCGGATTTTTTTCATAATATATTCTTTTTTCCCTGAAACCATCAAACTTATTTATTAAGGCTTGAGCCAATCTCTTTTTACATTCTACACACCCTAATTTTCCTGATTTGCATCCGGCAGATATTTCTTCAGATTGTTCCGGATTAAACATCTCCTGATAGGTAAACACCACACAAATATCGGGATGTCCCGGGTCATTCAACCTTATTTTTTGGGTATCAGTTATCATTGTCTTCACTTTTTCTTCAATTTTTTCCGGCGAATCGGATATGGAAATAGTATTCCCCAGAGTTTTACTCATTCTCTTTCCGTCAGTTCCCGGCACACGGGGAATCTTAGTCAATTTTACCTGGGGCAAAGGAAAAACATTCTTATAAAGATTATTAAACCTCCGGGCTATTTCCCGAGTTAATTCTACATGATGTACCTGATCTTCTCCCACCGGGACGGCATTCGCTTTGTAGATCAATATATCTGAAGCCATTAGAACCGGATATCCCAAAAGGCCATAATTAATATTGTCTTTCAATCCTAAATCTCGTACCTGTTCTTTTAATACCGGATTTCTCTCTAACCAGGGCAAAGGAGTAATCATGGAAAAAAGTAGATGCAATTCTGCATGTTCCGGGACATAAGATTGTATTAATACAGTACTTCTTTCGGGGTCAATGCCTGCACTAAACCAATCTATAAGCATCTCCTTAATGTTTTCTTTTAAATCTTCAGTTTTGTCGTAGCCGGTAGTTAGAGCGTGTAAATCTACGACTCCAAAAAAACACTTGTATTTTTCCTGAAGTTTTACCCAATTTTCCAAAGCTCCTAAGTAATTTCCTAAGTGTAATTTACCGGTAGGCCGCATTCCGCTAAAAATTATTCTTGCCATTTGAAATTTTCCTCTCTTAATTTTATTATTAAAAATAGTGAAAACCCATGATTCAAAACTCAAAACTTTTTTTGTTCTTCTGGCTCTTGTGGGCACGATTCATCGTGCCCCTACCTCTTAATCCTAATTTTCTTCACGCGATACGCGATACACAATACGCAATACGAATTTATACTAGTAAACGAAATAGAAAAAATACAATAGGAAATAACACTTTTCCAATTATACCACTTAATACCAGAATTAATAAGAGAATTGGCCCATAAGATTCTAACTTAGCATACCTGTAGGCCTGAGAATAAGGCAAAAGACCCAGCAGTATCTTAGACCCGTCTAAAGGCGGAACAGGAATCAAGTTAAATATGGCTAGCGCTAAATTTATTATCACACCGGTCTGTAGAAATATTAGCCACCCTCTTAGTATAGTTACCAATAGATTAAAAAAAGAGCTGCTTTGTGCCATGGTGATTTGCCCGATAAAATAATAACTTAACCTTAATATAAGGGCAAATATTACGGCAATTACTATATTGGCAATAGGTCCAGCCAATGAAACATATATCATATCTCTTTTAGGATGATTCAATCTATTAAAATTTACCGGGACTGGTTTTGCCCATCCAAATCGGAATAAAAGCAACATCAAAGTTCCTATAGGGTCAAGATGAGCCAGAGGATTCAAGGTAAGTCTCCCCGCTTCTGCTGCTGTTGGATCACCCAATTTATAAGCCATCCTACCATGACAGTACTCATGAAAAGTAATGGCGATTAAAACAGCCGGTATGCTCCAGGCAATTTCGAATATATTGTCTAACATTTTTCTATATCTTATTCCTTTCCCTTAGAATATTTTTTACAAATCTAATTTCATCTCTTTTATTTTTTACCTCTCCATCCAACTGGGCACAAAGTAATTTATTTAAAATCTGCGAATAGATCGGACCGGGTTTTACCTGTAGTTCTTTTAATTCATTTCCTGAAATATATAGACTTTCTTTTTTATATTTTCTAAAATAGTTGTTTATCCTTTCTTTTGCAATATTAGTGTCACTTTCCGCCATAGCTAAAAATAATACTTCGTTAGGCAAACCTTTTAATTTTAAATAAATAACGCTCGGTGATATTTTAGTTTTTTGTGATATCATTTTTATGATTTGATCTAAATTTGAGTAACAATAATTTATCTTGTCTAAAGACTTTTGCTTAATTATTAGCCTTTTATAAATTCTCTGTATTTGAACTTTTTTTAGATTTCTAATTAAACAGCAAAAATATATTACCCACAGTTCTATTTTTTCATCAGGTATATCTCGGTTCCAAAAATCATAATTATCTTTTACCTTGTTTAATTTTTCAACTGTTTCTTCATTTAATTCAAATTCCGGAAGAATATACTTTAACGCTCCTAATTCTTCCATTCTTTTTAAAGATTTTAATGGATTTTCTTCTTTCAATATTAGAATTAATTCTTCAGTGATTCTTTTCTTTCTTAATCTGGAGAGTAATTTATCATCAATAGCTTTTTTCAGAAAATCTTCTGTTGTCCTATCCATTTTAAAATTATATCTCTGTTCAAATCTTATTGCCCGTATAATGCGCGCCGGATCTTCGACAAAACTCAAATTATATAAAACCCTGATTATACCTATACGCAAATCTCTTTGCCCACCAAAAAAGTCGATTAATTTTCCAAAATACTTTTGGTTTAACTGGATAGCCATGGCATTTATAGTAAAATCTCTTCTGTATAAATCCTTTTTAATTGAACTTAGCTCAACCTTCGGAAAGGCCGCGGGGTATTCATAAAATTCTCGTCGGGCAGTTGCCACATCTATTTTAAAACCATCCGCTAAAATTACTACTGCGGTTCCAAATTTTTCGTGGCTTTTAATTCTTCCTCCCAAGTCTCTGCTTAACTCTCGGGCAAATTTTATTCCTTCTCCTTCAACCACAATGTCAAGATCATAATTCTTAATCCCTAAAAAGAGGTCTCTTACGATTCCACCTACCATAAAAACTGGAAAATTCAATCTATCCCCTATCTCCCCGATTTTACTCAGAACATTTCTAACTCTTTTGGGAAATATCTTCTCTATCAATTCTATTTGCTTCTTTCTCTCCATCTTCCTACTGGTCTCAACATAAGTTGAAAATGATCTTTTAGGAATATGGCCTTCTCCATATAAATTTCTTATTAAATCAGTTCTGGTAATAATTCCTACCAATTTATCTTCTTGGTTAACAACTAATATCCTCCCGATATCATAATTGATCATTAATTCTTGAATTTCAGTCAAAGGGGTATTTAATTTTACTCTAACTACCTGATCGGACATATATTTACTTACCAGCTCTTTTCCAAGTCCATGCTGTTTGGCCCTGTTTACTTCCTGCATTGTTATAATGCCCTTTAGTTCCCCCTCTTCTACTACCGGAATCCCGTTATGTCCGTATCTTAATAATATTTTTTTCGTCTCTTCGATAGAAGTTGAAGTATTAACGGTCTTAACCGGTGAAGACATAATATCTTTCGCTACAATTCCCACCCTTACTTTTCTTTCTAATATCCTGATAAGTTTTTTCTCTAATTCATCAAGGGATAAATCTTTTACTACTGCCGAAGCTGCCTGAAAGTGACCTCCTCCTCCTAATTCTTTCAGAATTTCATCTACGTCAACAGAATTTGTTCTACTTCTTCCAACTATATATATTCGGTCTGCCATCTTTACTATAGTAAAAAAAACATCGCTATTTTCAATTTCTATTAACCTATGAGTGAGAAGAGCCAGCCCTTCTGTATAATTTTTTATTTCTGCCTTAGCCATATTAATACGTATACCTTTGCAAGAGATCTCTTTAGAAGAAAGAAGTAATTTATTTAATAATTTTTTCTGAGTTAAGCTTAGACCAATATTTATAAAATTTGCTACAACTTTTAATTTTATTCCTTTGTCAAACAAATAAGAAATGCTATTTATATCGTCAATCGTAGTAGTTGAAAAAGTAAGGGAGCCAGTATCTTCATAAATCCCCAGGGCAAACAGGGTTGCTTCGATGGGGCTAATTTCTAAATTCATTATCCTTATTTTTTTCAACATTATGGTAGTAGTTGCCCCTACTTCTTCTATTACAATCAGATCCCCTTTAATATCGTCCGCAGTGGAGGGATGGTGATCATAGATATGAATTTCTAAATCTCTCTTATTTAGTACATTAGCAAATGGGCCAATCCGTCTTTTTATTCTAGTGTCAACTATTATCAATTTAGTAATTTCTTCTATTTTAATTTTCTTAAGAGGGGTTATCTCTATCAAATCCCCATATATAGAGATAAATTTTCTTACATTTCTCTCTATCGCTCCGGTAAATACTAAAAGAGCATCTTTATATATTTTTTTGGCTGCTACCATAGCAGCCAAAGAATCAAAATCAGTACTTTGATGACTAATAATTACTTCCAATAAATTACCTTCTTTTTTAATAGAT
>JAHJOY010000037.1 GCA_018819665.1 bacterium | reverse complement strand
CCAAAAGTTCTCCTTATAACAAAAATCATGTTACCTACGATGCCAGACACGACAGGATGAATAGTAAAAAGTTTAGGCAATATATTGAGAAATGTATAATAAAATTTAACGAAGAAAACTAAATTCGTATCTCGCATCTCGTGAATCGTATCTCGCATAAAATACAGTAACAAGTAATATGTAATGAGTAATAAGATTAAATTTCCTAAATTATAAAAACAGGTTACTTATCACATGTTACACATTACATCACTTGTTAGTTAATTGGTTACATGATTAGTTAGTTAAAGAATTAATACCTGGTCGGTTTAGTGTAGAGACACGGCGTGCCGTGTCTTCTTGTGCTAACGACTAATTTAATCTATCTAAACAGGAGGAAAAATAATCATGAGTATACACATTGGAGCAAAAGAAGGAGATATCGCCGGTACAGTTTTACTTCCCGGAGACCCCTTGAGGGCAAAATATATAGCGGAAAATTTCCTTACCGATGCTATCTGTTATAATGAAGTACGCGGTATGCATGGTTATACCGGAACTTATAAAGGGAAAAGAATTTCTGTCCAGGGGACAGGTATGGGTATACCTTCTATATCGATATATATAAGTGAACTTATCACAAACTACAGGGCTAAAAATTTAATCCGAATCGGAAGCTGTGGTTCTATGCAGGCAGATATAAAAATAAGAGATGTTATTTTAGCTATGAGTGCCTCAACGGATTCGAATATTAACAAGATACGCTTTTCTGGTATGGATTATGCTTCTACTGCAAATTTCGACCTTTTAAAAAAGGCTTATGATATTGCCTTAGAGAAAGGTATCTCGGTAAAAGTAGGGAGTGTTTTAACCACCGATACTTTTTATCACGATGACCCTAATTCCTGGAAGCACTGGGCAAATTATGGAATATTAGCCGTGGAGATGGAAACTGCTGTCTTATATACTATGGCAGCAAAGTTTAAAGTTAATGCTCTTTCGATTTTAACTGTTTCCGATAGTTTGGTGACCAGAGAAGAGACCACTTCAGAGGAACGGCAGAAGACCTTTAACCAGATGGTAGAGGTTGCCCTGGAATTAGCAGAATAGCTAAAATTCAACCTAAAATAGATAACTAAGATTAAAAGAAAATATAACAAAAGTGGAAGATAAAAAGGATCTAAATTTATCTTTCTTGAGGTATTTTATGGATAGAAATTTACAACAGCGATTCTGGGAAATAGATTTCCTGCGGGGAATTGCCATAATTATGATGGTGCTCTACCACTTACTTTATAATCTGCACTATTTCGCTCATTATAATATCAATGTATATTCTGGACCCTGGATGTATTTTGCGCGCACAACTGCCACGATATTTATTTTTTTAGTCGGAGTATCCCTTAGTGTCAGTTTTTCCAGGACTAAGAAAATTCATAAAGATAAAAATAAATTATTCATAAAATATCTTAAAAGGGGTTTGAAGATATTTTCCTGGGGTTTAATTATAACTCTGGTGACTAGAATATTTTTGGATAAGGCTTTTGTAATTTTTGGCATACTTCACCTTATCGGAATTTCCATTATCTTAGCTTATCCTTTTCTGAAACTCCGTTATTGGAACTTACTAATTGGTTTTCTTTGTATATTTTTGGGAGCATATTTAAAGGGCTTTTCTTTTGATTTTTATTGGTTGTCATGGTTAGGGTTTAGGCCAGCTCAATTTTATTCAGTTGACTATTTCCCCCTTTTACCTTGGTTTGGAGTGGTTTTAATAGGCATATTTTTTGGTAATTTACTATATTCAGATCACTCTCGGAGATTTCAACTTGTTGATCTTTCTTTCTTTTCAGGGATAAAAGTTTTCTGTTTTTTAGGGAAACACTCTTTATTAATTTATTTACTCCATCAGCCCTTAATAATTGCAGTGATCTATCTTTTGGGCATGGTGAATATGAATTTATTTTAATCTTGTAAAAATTAAATTACGGCAAATAGATTATTTGAGATTTCTTACTATTTTATTAAATTGGTCTCCCCGGTCAAATTCATTTTTAAACATCCCGAAACTGGCTGCTGCAGGGGAAAGAAGAATAAGGTCATTTTTTTGGGCTTGTTGCAGGGCTATTTCGACCCCCACTTTAAGATTGGATGTTTGGATAATTTTTTCTGAATCAAGATATTTTTTTAAGACAGAAAGTATTTTTAAAGAGGCATCATAATCGGGGTGTTGCAAGAGAATAATCTTTTTAATTTTTTTATTTTGTCCGATAGCTGTCCCAAAATTTTCATAATTTAATTTTTTATCTTTGCCACCAAGAATTAAGATAATAGGCTGTTTGGGAAAAGATTCTAAAGCGGCTAAAGTTGCTTCCGGAGTGGTGGCACAGGTATCATTATAAAATTTAATTCTTCTAAATTCTCTGATAAGTTCTAATCTGTAAGGAACTCCAGGAAAATTTTTTAGCGCTTTTAGAATAATTTCACCTGGGATATTATGTATAAAACCTACTGTGCTTGCTGCCAAAATATTTTCTAGATTATGTGGTCCAGGAAGAGGGAGATCGGAGATTTTAGCAAAGGCCATTTTATGTTCTTCTAATTGAAAGACCAACTCATCATTTTCTAAATAACATCCTGGTTCTATCTTTTCTTTAGCACTGAACCAATAAATCGGTAATCCGGTTTCTTTTTTAATTTTAATAGTCTCTTCATTATCATAATTTACTACCAGATTATCATTTGGGTTTTGGTGCTTGAAGATTAATTTTTCTGACCGGGCGTACTCTTTATAATTAGGATAGCGGTCTAAGTGGTCAGGCAGGATATTGGTTAACACCGCAGTTTGGGGTCTAAATTTGCGGTTTTTTATCCCCTCCATCTGCCAGGTGGATATTTCCAAAATTACCCAGGTTTGAGGGTTGATTTTTTCTAAAATATCTAAAACGGAGATACCGATATTACCGGCTAAAATTGTATCTTTTTGAGCTTCTTTAAAAATATGATAAATAAGTTGAGATACAGTGCTTTTACCTTTAGTTCCGGCAACGGCAATTATATTTTTAGAGGGGCAAAGTTGAAAGAAAAGATCCAAATCGGTTTTAATGGGAATTTTATGTTTCCGGGCAATTTTTAAATATTTTGAATTATGGGGAACAGCCGGGTTTTGAATTACCATATCTGTATTAATAAAATCTTCTTCCCGGTGTCGGCCCAGGACATATTTAATATCGAAGTCTTTTAATTTTTCCAAAGAAGGTTGAAGTTCTTCCTTAGTCTTTAAATCTGTAACTAAAAGTTGGGCACCGGTTTTTACTAAGAACAGAGTAACTCCTAAACCACCCTGATTTAATCCTAATCCCATTATGGTGATTCTTTTATTTTTCAAATCTTCAGGATTTTTAGTCATTTAAGGCATATCCTCTTGTATTTATCCTTATTTAATAGAGTTAAACAATCTTCTTTCTAAATATAACAAAATTAAACTAATATTTCAATTAATAAAATATAGTATCGAGTATCGAGTATATATAGTGAAGAAAAGAAAGAAAACAGAAGATTTGTTAGTTAGCCCACTAATCGTAGGACAGGCGTCTCACCTGTGAATGTAAACGTAGGGGTTTGATTCATCAAACCCGTTCCGGGGCGGATAAATCCGCCCCCTACAAAAAATAGAAGAATACATATAAATAATCTTTATACCTTTTTTCTCTCTTTCTTAAATCGATACTGTTTTCACTCGATACTATCTTTAATCTTTCTTTTCTTAACTTGATACTTGATACTATATACTCGATACTGTTTTCACTCGATACTTTCTTTTAATAAATTTGACTAAGAATTTAAATTATAATAAAATCAATAGGGAACTTTTATTTTAATAGAGCGCCCGTGGCTCAATTGGATAAAGCAACTGACTACGGATCAGTAGACTGGGGGTTCGAGTCCCTCCGGGCGCACCAATATCAATACTTCCGGAAAGTCTTCATAAAAAATATGCCAAAAAATAATGATAAAGATATTAGCTTGATGCAAGAAGCCTTAAAAGAGGCAGAAATCGCTTATTCCCGTCAGGAAGTACCGGTCGGAGCGGTAGTTGTATATCAAAATAAGATAATAGCCCGGGCTCATAATCAGAAAGAAGAGTTACAGGATCCTACTGCTCATGCTGAAATATTAGTAATCCAACAAGCTGCTAAATACTTAGGAAGCTGGTATTTAGAAGATATTGACCTTTATGTTACCTTAGAACCTTGTCCGATGTGTGCCTATGCCATGCTTCAGGCTAGAATTAATAGATTAATATTTGGGACTCCTGACCCTAAAGCCGGGGCAGCAGGCAGCATCATAAACATCGTACAAGATAAGAGATTTAATCATCAAATGGAAGTAGTAAGCGGAGTATTAAAAAAGGAATGTAGTTTAATTTTACAAAAATTCTTTCAGGAAAGACGTTAATTTAATTATGTATTTTGATTGGTTAGTTAGCTCGTTAATGGTTAATAAATTATTAATATTAAACCAGCTAACCAATTTATCTTGTATTTTGCATTTGAAACTAACGACTATTCACTATTCACTAACGACTAATATAAAAGGAGAGGTGGCTGAGCCCGGCTGAAAGCGCTCGACTCGAAATCGAGTAGGCGGGTAGTCCCTGTCTCGCGGGTTCGAATCCCGCCCTCTCCGCCAAAATTAATAGTTTTTAAATTGATAGAAGTTAAGCTAAAATGTATTGAGATAATGGAAAGATTTAACAAAAAAATATTTTTGACACCAACGGTTATTAAGGTTATTATTTATAAGGCAGATAAAAAAGATAGAGGAGAGGTACCGAAGTGGTCATAACGGGATCGCCTGGAGAGCGATTAGGCGGCCATAAGCTGTCACGCGGGTTCGAATCCCGCCCTCTCCGCCAGTTTTAAAGTAATTTTCTTAAGTAAATATTTTAAGATTAAAATAGGTGATCGTGCTAGACGGGGAGATAGCGGTGCCCTGTAACCTGCAATCCGCTACAGCAGGGTTGAATTCCTACCCGAGGTTTTATCCTTTTGAGGCCGGCTAAGATAAGTGGTGATGAAGATTGGGCCCTGTGCAGCAAAGAATTGTGAACTCCGTCAGATCTGGAAAGAAGCAGCGGTAAGCAAATCTCTTTGGGTGCCGCAGGTAAACCTGATTGGAGCAAACTGTCTTAGTATCGCTTGGAAGGGTGAATCGGAGGCAGGTGCACGATCATTAAAATTACAGTTGTTAATAAAGCAAAAATTGATAATTTGAAGGGAATTTTTATCTGAATTTAGATTAGATTATAGGGAGTATTTATGGAATACAAATCACTTTATCGCAAATGGAGACCACAGACTTTTGAGGATATAATTGGGCAGAAACATATTACCCAAACTTTAGTTAATGCTATTTCTTTAAATAGAATTTCTCATGCTTATATTTTTTCTGGTCCAAGAGGAGTAGGGAAGACAACAACTGCTCGTATTTTAGCTAAATCATTAAACTGTGAAAAGGGGTCAACTCCTCATCCCTGCAATAAATGTGAGAGATGTATTAGAATCACCGATGGCTATTCTATGGATGTAATAGAAATAGACGGTGCCTCTAATAATGGAGTTGATAGCATTAGAGAATTAAGAAATAAAGTTAACTTTGCACCCGCTGAGGGAAAATATAAGATATATATTATTGATGAAGTACACATGTTATCTCAAGGCGCGTTTAATGCTTTGTTGAAAACTCTGGAAGAACCACCTTCACATGTGATTTTTATATTTGCCACCACCGACCCCCATAAAATTCCCAGCACTATTTTATCCCGATGTCAGTGGTTTAATTTTAGAAGGATATCTTTAGCGGATATCATAAATAAGTTAAAAATGATTGCAAAAGATGAAGGATTAAATATAAATGATAAGACTTTAAATATGATAGCCCGAAGTTCGACGGGTTCTATGCGTGATGCTGAAAGTACTTTAGATCAAATAATTGCTTATTGTGGCAAAGATATAACTTCTCAAAGTGTCAGTGAGGTTTTAGGAATAATTGAAGAAGAGGTTTTTTTTGAGTTTATAGAGGCAATAATAAAGGATGATACACTTAAGGGAATAGAGATAATTAACCGAACATCTGATTTAGGAGGAGATGCCTCCCAATTTATAAAAAACTTGATGGAGTATGTTCATAATTTATCTCTAGCCAAAGTTTGCCAAAAAGAAATACTGAATCTTCAGGGTATATTTATCGAAGATAGGGAACGTTTATTAAAACAATCTAAAATAATTAAATTGGAAAAATTATTTAATATCGTTGATTATCTGGCTGAAGCAGAAAGAAAGATGAGATATATTCGCCACCCCTGGATTTTATTGGAGATGTTAGTTATCAAATTTACTGCAGCTGAGAGTTATTCTTTAAAAGAGGTTGAAGAAGAAAAAGATGAGTATTTCTTAGACTTCTCCACAAAGAAAGATATATTAATATCAGGCAAGAAAAACACGGGAACAAGAGAGGAAGTGCCACCAAAGAAGAAGATTCAGGATAAAATTAAAAGTAATGAGGGTTCTTCTATTAAGGCTAAAGAGTCACCTATTAATTTAGAATTAACGCAGGCATGGCCCACGATTTTAGATAGGATAAAAAAAACTAAAATGGCTGTCTATTCTTTTATCATTGCTAACAATTCAATCACTATTGA
Organism: bacterium; assembly: GCA_018819665.1. Classification (GTDB taxonomy): domain Bacteria; phylum Atribacterota; class Phoenicimicrobiia; order Phoenicimicrobiales; family Phoenicimicrobiaceae; genus Sediminicultor. The sequence continues at coordinate 5,302 of JAHJOY010000037.1, read as the reverse complement.
AAATGATAAATTGATAATCGGGTTTAATAAGGAATATACATTTCACAAAGAGAGTTTAGAAAAGCAAAATAATAAAATATTATTACAAGAATTAATTAAAGAAAAAACCGGCAGACTTTTAGCTATAGAATGTATTATTAATAACAATAGCAAGGAAGATTCTTTTTTAGAGGTTGAACAAGAAAATAAGAAAAAAGCCGCAAAAACAAGAAATGAAGAGAACAAAGAAAGAGCAGAAAGAGCAGAAAGAGCAGAAAGAGCAGGAGAAGAGAAAGATAATATAAAAAAAAGAAGTAATGAGATTTCAAAAGATAATATATTGATTAAAGAGTCCTTAAATTTATTTGAAGGAACGATTACTGAGGAGAAATAGAGTATTTTAGAGAAAGGAGGAAGCAAGAAAAGCAATGGATATGAAATTTCTTATGAAACAAGCGCAAGCTATGCAGAAAAAGATGGAAGAGATGAAAAAAGAGTTGGCTCAGAAAGAAGTTAGAGTTTCTTCTGGTGGAGGGATGATTGAGATTGTAATAAATGGCCAACAAGAAATTAAAGAAATAAAAATAGAACCAGATGTAATAGATGCAAATGAAAAAGAGATGTTAGAAGACTTAATTTTGGCAGCAGTCAATGAATCAATACGTCAGTCAAAAGAGTTGGCTGCTCAGGAAATGAATAAATTGACCGGGGGCATTAATGTTCCTGGATTATTTTAAGAGGAGGCAAAGGTGTCCTTTAGATATACTAAACCTTTTGCTAGATTAATTGATGAATTTTCGAAAATGCCGGGCATAGGCCCCAAGACAGCCCAGAGATTAGCTTTTTATATTTTAAAGAATTCCTCGGAAAGTGTTGCAAGTTTAGCTAAGGCAATATTAGAGGCCAAAGAAAAAGTTAAAAATTGTTCAATTTGTGGTAATATAACCGATCAAGAGATATGTGAAATTTGCCAGAACATTAATAGAGATAAGTCTATTATATGTGTCGTAGAAAGGGCAAGAGATTTGATTGCCATAGAAAATACGGGGGAATATAAAGGTTTATACCATGTTTTGGAAGGAGTAATCTCTCCTTTAGACGGAGTAGAACCGGAAAATTTAAAGATTAATAGTTTATTAAAAAGGCTAAAGACTGAAAAGATAAAAGAGATAATATTAGCCACCAATCCCAATATTGAGGGAGAAGTTACCGCCTCTTATATTGCTAAATTGATTGAACCTTTAAAAATTAAAGTAACTCGCATTGCTTATGGTGTTCCTATAGGGGGAAGCTTGGAATTTGCAGATGAAGTGACTTTAACTCAAGCCTTAATGGGAAGGCAAGAAATTAAATAATTAATTATCCTTAAAAATATCGTTTAAGATGTTAGTATAAATTTTAGTGTGGTAGTTAGATGAAGAAAAGAATGGTAATTACCTTTATTTTTCTTCACGCGATACTCGATACGCAATACGCGATACGAAAAAATTGCTTTAAGTTTTTAATTTATTTGGTAAAATAAAGAAGATTTGAAAGATAATAAAAAATAATATCTAAAAATGGAGGCACAATATAATAATGAACAAAAAAAAAGTTACTATTGACGGAAATACCGCAACTGCTCATACAGCGTATCATTTAAATGAAGTTGTGGCAATATACCCTATCACCCCTTCTTCTTTAATGGGTGAACTGGCTGACCTTTGGTCTGCTGAAAAAAAGACAAATATCTGGGATACAGTTCCTCAAGTAACTGAAATGCAAAGCGAAGGAGGCGCGTCTGGTGCAGTTCATGGAGCTTTACAGAGAGGTGCTCTTACTACCACCTTTACAGCATCTCAAGGACTTTTGCTAATGATCCCTAATATGTTTAAAATTGCCGGGGAATTAACTTCAACTGTGTTTAATGTTGCTGCTCGTTCGGTGGCCTGTCAAGCACTTTCCATATTTGGAGATCACAGTGATGTAATGGCAACCAGATCAACCGGTTTTGCTTTACTTGCATCTAATTCAGTTCAGGAAGCTATGGATTTTCCCTTGATTGCTCAGGCAGCAACCCTGGAATCCCGAGTACCTTTTCTTCATTTCTTTGATGGTTTTCGTACTTCATCCGAAGAATCTAAAGTTGAACTCTTAACGCCAGAAGAAATGAAGAGTTTGATTAATACTGATTTAGTAAGAGCTCATAGAAAAAGAGCACTTTCTCCTGATAACCCTGTTATTAGAGGGACAACTCAAAATCCGGATGTATTCTTCCAGGCAAGAGAAACAGTCAATCCTTATTATCTTAATTGCCCGGATATTGTGCAAAAAGCTATGGAAAAATTTGAGAAGGTTGTGGGGAGAAAATACGAACTGTTTCAATATTTTGGCGCCCCGGATGCTGAAAGGATTATTATATTAATGGGTTCAGGGGCTGAAACAGTGCAAGAAACAGTGGAGTATTTGGTGAAAAAAGGAGAAAAAGTAGGTTTAATAAAAGTTCGTCTTTACCGACCATTTTCTCTTAAACATTTTATCAATTCTCTCCCAAAAACTGTAAAGACTATAGCTGCTTTGGACCGCACTAAAGAACCGGGAAGTATTGGAGAACCACTTTATACTGATATAGTAACAGCAATACAGGAAGGAATATCTGAAGGAATAGCCCCCTTCAAAAAGACTCCTAAAATAATTGGAGGGAGATACGGACTTTCTTCTAAAGAATTTACTCCCGCTATGGTAAAGGGAATATTTGAGGAGATGAAAAAAGAAGTTCCTAAGAATCATTTCACTATAGGGATAAATGATGATGTAACACATACCAGTATTTCTTATGATCCTGATTTTTCCATAGAGCCTGCTGATAGAACTCGGGCAGTCTTTTATGGTCTTGGTTCAGATGGAACTGTGGGAGCTAACAAAAATTCTATAAAGATTATCGGTGAAGAGACCGATAATTATGCTCAGGGTTATTTTGTTTATGATTCTCGAAAAGCTGGCGCACTTACTATTTCTCATCTAAGGTTTGGCCCAACTCCTATTCATTCCACTTATTTAGTCAACCATGCAAATTTTGTAGCTTGTCATCATTTCTCCTTCTTGGAGCGTTATGATGTATTAAAAACTGCTCAGCCGGGGGCAGTATTTCTGTTGAACAGCCCTTATTCTGCTGATGAAGTATGGGATCATCTGCCTTACTCAATTCAAGAAACCATTATCGAGAAAAAGTTACGTTTTTATGTAATTGACGCTTATAAAATTGCTAAAGAGGTAGATTTGGGAGCAAGGATTAACACTATAATGCAAGTATGTTTCTTCTCTCTTAGTAAAGTTATTCCTATTAAAAAGGCAACTGAGGCTATAAAGCGATTTATCAAGAAAACTTATGGAAAAAAAGGGGAAAAGATAGTAAATACCAATTTTGCTGCTGTAGACAATGCTCTTGCGAATCTTCATGAAGTAAAGATTCCAAGTAAACCTAATAGTAAATTACCGAAACATCTTTCTGTTCCAGTAGAAGCACCTGAATTTGTGCAAAAGGTAACCGCAAAGATAATTGCTGGACAGGGAGATGATTTACCAGTTAGTGCCTTTTCTCCTGATGGAACTTTTCCCAGTGGCACTACCCAATGGGAAAAGAGAAATATCGCTCAAGAAATTCCCGCCTGGGATCCAGATACCTGTATCCAGTGCGGAAAATGTGTAATGGTATGCCCCCATGCAGTTATTAGAGCTAAGGTTTATGATCCAAAATTGCTTTCTTCTGCACCGGAAAATTTTAAATTTGCAGAAGCAAAAAATTCTCAATTTAAAGGTATGAAATTTACTATTCAGATTTCTCCTGAAGATTGTACTGGGTGTAACCTTTGTGTGGTGAACTGCCCGGCAAAAAATAAAGCTAATCCTAAATTGAAAGCCTTAAATATGGTTTCTCAACCTCCTGTTAGAGAACAGGAATCCAAAAATTGGAAATTTTTCTTAGGGATTCCCGAAGTTAATCGAAAAGAGTTAAAACTTAGCGCAGTTAAAAATGTTCAGTTCTTACAACCTCTTTTCGAATTCTCCGGTGCTTGTGCTGGCTGTGGAGAAACTCCGTATGTAAAACTTTTAAGTCAGCTATTTGGGGATCGAGCTGTTATAGCTAATGCTACCGGGTGTTCTTCTATCTATGGAGGAAATTTGCCTACCACACCTTGGACCTTTAACAAAGAAGGCAGAGGTCCAGCTTGGTCTAATTCTCTCTTCGAAGATAATGCTGAATTTGGATTTGGGATGAGACTGGCTATAGATAAGCAGTTTGAATATGCCTTAGAATTATTGGACAGGCTTTCTTCTGATATAGGGAAGGATTTAGTTGGTGAAATTAAAAAAGCCGATCAGTCTACCGAGGAGGGATTATATAAACAGAGAGAAAGAATAAAAACATTAGAAAAGAAATTGAAAAAAATAGATAAAGCAGAAGCAAAAGACTTGCTTAGCTTGATAGATGTTCTTACTAAAAAGAGCGTATGGATTTTAGGAGGAGATGGATGGGCTTATGATATCGGTTATGGAGGATTGGATCATGTTATTGCCCAGAGGCGTAATGTCAATATCTTAGTATTAGATTCAGAAACTTATTCTAATACTGGTGGACAGATGTCTAAAGCGACTCCTCTTGGTGCAATTGCAAAGTTTGCTGCCGGAGGCAAAAGGACTTTCAAGAAGGATCTGGCAATGATGGCAATTTCCTATGGAGATGTATATGTAGCCCGAGTGGCAATGGGAGCCAATGATGCGCAAGTTATTAAAGCTTTCCGGGAAGCAGAGGCTTTTAATGGCCCTTCTCTTATTATAGCTTATAGTCCTTGTATCAGCCATGGCTTTAATTTGATTCATGGTTTAGAGCAACAAAAGCTGGCAGTTAAATCGGGATATTGGCCCTTAATAAGATTTAATCCAGATCTTAATAAAGAGGGGAAAAACCCTCTCCAATTGGATTCCAAAGCTCCGAGCATTCCTTTGGAAGAATATATATATAATGAAAATAGATACAAAATGCTTACCCGAATTATGCCAGAGGAAGCTAAAAAATTGTTAAAAGAAGCTCAAGAAGGGGTTTTAAAACGTTGGAAGCTGTATGAACGCTTAGCCTCACCTTTTGTAAAAAAATAATAAATAAATTATAATATAGACAATCTCTTAACAAGAGACAGTAAGTATTAATTATAAGAAGATACCGTAAGTCCACAAGATTTGCGGTATCTTCTTTGCACATGATTTCTGACGGGCAGACACAAGATCTGCCCCTACCTCTTTTATCTTTCATTTCTTTTTCTTAACTCGATACTCGATACTATAT
>JAHJOY010000345.1 GCA_018819665.1 bacterium | reverse complement strand
GCTCTTTCAAATAATTTTAGTAGATAGATTATTTCGTTTTTAGGACGTTTCCAATTTTCGGTAGAAAAAGCAAAAAGCGTTAATATGGGAATGTTAAAATTTATGCAGCTATCTATCACTCTTTTAACTGCTTTTACCCCTTCCCTGTGCCCTGCGCTTCGAGGTAATCCCCTTTCTATTGCCCACCGACCATTTCCATCCATTATTATAGCCAGGTGTTGAGGCAATTTATTCTTATCAAATAATTCATTTTTAATATTTTTACAATTACTAATAATTATCACCTATAAAAAAACCCCCTTAAAAATATATTAACGAAAATTAGATTAATATAGATTAAAATGTGAAGGGGGTTATATTTTTATTCCTTTATTATTACTTCACTTGGACAAGCATCGGCACAAGCTCCGCAATTTGTACATTTATTTTTATCAATTACATAAGTTTCTTCTCCTTCAGAAATTACTTCTGCAGGACATTCATCAACACATATGCCACATTTGATGCATTCATCAGTAATTTTACAAGCCATTCAAAATCTCCTTTCTTTATTAAATGATTCAAAAACGATTTTTTATACTTCCATAATTTCTTTTTCTTTAAGCTCTAATAATTTATCAATACTTTTTATATGTTCATCTGTTAATATTTGGACTTCATTTTGATACTTTTTACTTTCATCTTCTGAAATATTGCTTTCTTTCTCCTCTTTTTTTATTGAATCATTCACTTCTCTTCTTATATTTCTTATGCTTATTTTTCCATTTTCCGCTTCTTTTTTTACCAGTTTTACTAACTCTTTTCTTCTTTCTTCGTTTAGTGGTGGTATGGTAAGTCGAATAATATTACCATCAATAGATGGAGTTAATCCTAAATCAGATTTCCATATAGCTTTTTCAATTTCAGAAAGACAATTTTTATCCCAGGGTTGAATAACTATTAAATTTGATTCTGGAATAGAAATATTTGCAATTTTTTTTAGAGGAGTTAATGTACCATAATAGAATATTTTTATCCGATCTACTAAGTTTGAAGAAGCCCTTCCTGTTCTTATATGAGCAAATTCATCTCTTAATGCTGTAATTGTTTTTTCCATTCTAATCTTTGTTTCATTTAATAAATCCTGCAGCATATCTATTCCCCCTTCACTATTGTCCCTATTTTTTCACCAAATACAACTCTTCTAATATTTCCAACAGTATTAAAATTAAAAACGATTACCGGAATATTATTTTCCATGCATAAAGAAATGGAGGTTGCATCCATAACCTTTAGGCCTTTATTTAAGAACTCGAGAAATCCTAAACTATTAAACTTTATTGCTTTTGAATTTTTTAATGGGTCGGATTCATATATACCATCAACTTTTGTAGCTTTAAGAATTGCTTCTGCATTCAGCTCAATTGCCCTTAAAGCAGCAGCTGTATCTGTGGTAAAGTAAGGATTCCCTGTTCCAGCAGCTAAAATTACTATTCTATTTTTCTCTAAATGTCTAATTGCCCTTCTTCTGATATATGGTTCTGCAATTGCTTTCATCTCGATTGCAGTTTGTACTCTTGTTTCAATGTTTAATTTTTCTAAAGAATCTTGAAGGGCTAAAGCATTAATTACAGTTGCTAACATGCCCATATAATCAGCTGAAACTCGATTTATTCCTTTTTCGCTCCCCTCTTGACCTCTAAAGATATTTCCCCCTCCAATTACGACAGCTGTTTGTACTCCAAATTCTCTTATTTCTGCAATTTCTTTAGCGATAAAATTAATCTTTTGGATGTCGATACCATAACCTTTTTCTCCTGAGAGTGATTCACCACCAAGTTTTAAGAGAATTCTCTTATATGCAGGCTTTTTCATATTTTTTTATCCTTAACCTTTTTAAGAGGTTGCTTGCAATGACATTTTTTTTCATTCTGACCCTTGAATTCTGTCTTCTGACTTCTATTCTCTTAACGAGATACGATTCACGAGATACGAGATACGAATTATATTTCCTCGCCAAGTTGAAATCTGGCAAATCTTTTAATTACAATATTTTCACCCAATTTAGCAATTAACTCTAATAATAATTGATTAATATCTTTGCTATTATCCTTAATAAATATTTGTTCCTTTAAACAGTTTTCCTTGAAATATTTTTCTAATTTCCCTTCCACAATTTTTTCGATTATAGGGGCAGGTTTGCCTGCTTTTTCAACTTGCGCATAAAATATCTCTTTTTCTTTTTTAATTATACTGTTTGGAACATCTTCTCTGGAAATAAACTTGGGATTTGAGGCTGCGATTTGCATAGCTATATCTTTCACGAATTCTTTAAACTCATCAGTATTACCTACAAAATCTGTTTCACAATTTATCTCGACTAAAACTCCTATTTTACCATATAAATGAATGTAGGATTCTACTTTTCCGCTTAGTGCTTGCCGGTTAAATTTTGAAGAAGCTGCATCTATTCCCTTTTTACGTAAATACTCAATTGCTTTTTCCAGGTCTCCCTCAGTTGCTTTTAAGGCTTTCTTGCAATCCATCATTCCGGCACTTGTTTTTTTTCGTAATTCCTTAACCATCTGGGCATTAATATTCATCCTCATCTCCTTGTTTCTTTTATATATATATATTATGCTTTAAAAATTTCAGTTTCTTTTTCAGTTTCTTTTTCAATGGTTGATTTCTTTCCTTCAAGAACTGCATCAGCTATAACTGAAGAAATTAGTTTTACTGCTCTTATCGCATCATCATTCCCCGGAATCACATAATCAATTTCTTCCGGGTTACAATTTGTATCCACAATTGCTACTATGGGAATAGAAAGTTTAATGGCTTCAGCAACTGCAATCTTCTCTTTTTTGGGGTCAGCTACAAATATTGCAGCTGGAAGTTCTTCCATATCTTTGATTCCGGTTAATATCTTTTCAAGTTTTTCTTTTTCTCTCTTTAAGCTTATTACTTCTTTTTTAGGAAGAACTTCAAACATTTTATTATTTTCCATTTCTTCCAATTCATGAAGCCTTTTTACTCTTTTTCTAATAGTATTGAAATTAGTTAAAATTCCGCCTAACCATCTATAATTTACATAATACATGCCACATCTTTCTGCCTCACTTTTAATCGATTCCTGAGCCTGTTTTTTTGTTCCCACAAATAGTATATTACCGCCATTGCTAGATATTTCTCTTATAAAATCATATGCTATCTCGACTAACTTTACAGTTTGTTGAAGATCTATAATATAAATATTATTTCTTTCTGTAAAAATATATGGCTTCATCCTGGGATCCCATCGGCGCATTTGGTGACCAAAATGCACCCCTGCTT
>JAHJOY010000344.1 GCA_018819665.1 bacterium | reverse complement strand
TTCATTAATGTTTAACTGATAACAATGAGCCATATGCAACTCCTTTCTTTTGGCATATTATACCAAAGTTAAGTGTTGCATTTGCAACTTGAACCCAAGCTGGCACCTTTTGGCAACTTTTTTAGAAATTATTTTCTCCGCTTGGCAATCACAAATCACAATTGTGTCTTGACACAAATGATAAAAAGTTGTATATTTATAATCAGAGGTGATAAAGATGAACGGTAAAAAAAGCTACACACGAAATAGACTTAGTATTGATATAAACCCTGAAGAACACCAAAAAATAAAAATACTTGCAACTTTGCATGGCAAGACTATTAGAGAGTATGTTTTGGAAAGTATTCGAGAACGTTTAGATCGAGAATCTGAGGAAAAGCAATTACTGGCAATGACAACTCAAATCAATCCTGCCTTAAAGGAAGTTTGGAACAACAAAAAGGACAGTATTTACGATGAAATATAAGCAAGGAGATGTAGTCTTAGTAAAAGTCATTTTCTCTGAAGGTTCAGGAGTCAAAAAGCGACCATCTTTGATTATCACTAATGATAAATATTATCATAACCATCGGGAATATTATTTTCTGCGCTTCTCAGAGGTTCAAAAAGAACTCTCCGGAATAAAAGTAGAGCTACCTATAGGACTTTTCTATTTGTTTTTTCGTTAAACTAAAAACCAAAAACTAATAATTAGCTATATCATTCATATATTATTCAAAGTTCCAATTTTAATGGGATTATGACCAGGTATAGTAATCTTAGAGTTCTTCTAAAGTATCTCCTTTTTCTGGATCTTCTTCGCCAATAAACATTATTTCTTTAAGTTTCATTCTTAAACCTCCTCTGCTATTTTCGTTAAATAATTTTTATCCCCTCTCATCTTTCACTCCTTCTTCCCGCTCAAACACACCTAAAATTTTAAACCAGTTTAATCTTTTTACTCAATCCTGTATAGGTTGTTGTAAGTTATCTACTAAGCAGGGTAAACTTTAGTGAGGTAGTTAAAGCGAAAGAAGAAATCTAATTTTTCTATCTTTTCTTTTTCTTTCTTTGCTCGATACTCGATACTGTTTTTCAATTTATTTTATTGACAGGCATCATATTTTGTGATATCTTGTGCATAGAGGTGATGCATAATGAGGACTACTATTGATATAGATAAAAATCTTATCGAAGAAGCATTAAAATTATCTAAAATAAGCACTAAAAAAGAATTAATTAATCTTTCCTTAAAAGAATTTATCAGAAAAAAACATTTGGAAAAGTTAAAAAATAGATTAGGAAACTGTGACCTGAATATTGACCTTTCTTCTCTAAAAGAAATGAGAAAAGATGAATAGAGAAAATAAACTATTTTTAATTGATACTTCAGCCTGGATTTTAGGTTTAAAAAGAGATTCTTCAGTTCAGATAAAAAATATATTAATGGAAATATTGGATAAAGACCAATCTGCTACTACCGGTATAATCATATTAGAACTTTTACAGGGAACAAAAACAAAAAAAGAGTATGAAGAGATTTTTTCAGATTTATCAGCTCTTCATTATTTTGAAGAAAATAAAGAGATATGGAAAAAAGCCTCACTACTTGGATTTGCACTTCGGAGAAAAGGAAAAACTATTCCCTCTACTGATCTTCTAATTGCAAGTATTTCCCTTTATTATGATCTTGATATTCTTCATGCAGATAATCATTTCGAAATAATTAAATTATATTCAAACCTAAAAACAACAGATTTGAATAAAATATAATTCTTCCCCTTTCTCATTTTTCTTTATTTATTCTTTGAGGATCCCGGCACTAAAGTTTACATTTATGACAACTTTGGTGCCTGGCACAAAACTTGCCATTCCCGCGGTCTTTTATGTCATTCCCACGAAAATTGGAATCCATTATCCCCTCTCCCCTCGGAGGGAGAGGGCTTGCCCTGTGTAGTAGAGGCAATTACTGCACAGGGTAAAGGTGAGGGGGAATTCACTGAAAACTGTAAGCCGAAAACTGATTTTTCTCGTCCAAAAACGAAAAACTAATAACTAAAAATCATATAATCCCTTTTATTTTTCTCACTTCTTCATGCTTAGTTAATATCAAGATGAATCAAAAGTGCCTTTTCTACCTTTTCTAATTTTTCAG
>JAHJOY010000343.1 GCA_018819665.1 bacterium | reverse complement strand
TGATAGGAAAAGAAAAGATCGCGGGGAGAGAAGGATTTGTCTGCCAGTTCTTTCAGGCTGATGAAGAGGAAAAAATGTTAGCCGAATGGGTTATTGACCCGGAATTAGCCCTACCTCTTAGGAGCAAGATATTTGAGGATAATGAATTACAAGGTCAAATTGAGCTTGTAAAATATATGCAGTATTAGAAAAAACTGTATAAGTGAAAATTTTAAAAATATTTCACAGGATAGTTAAAAATAATGAGTGAAATTCTTTTTAAAAAACTGAAGGCCGAAATGAAGATTAACCCTGAGAAGGTGGCTCTTTCTTTGGAGAATTTCATCAAAGAATATACCAAAAAATTAGAAAGGGATGGAGTAATATTAGGATTAAGTGGAGGGGTTGACTCTGCAGTCATTGCAGCTTTGTGTGTGCGGGCACTTGGGCCGAAAAAAACCTTCGCTTTGATTATGCCCGAGAAAGATTCAAAAAAAGAACACGCCCAAGATGCTCTAAACTTTGCCCGGGAATTAAATATTGAAGCAAAGTTAGTTGATATTACTCCTTATCTTGAAGAACTTGGCGTATATAAACTGTTTCCTTTGGATAAACTTCTTTCTTTAGGGAAATTAAAAGGAGCCTTAGTTAGAAAAGCGTATCATTTCTATGAGAGAAAGACGGGGAAGCTTCCTTTTCTGGAGAGCCTTTCAGGTTTTAAGGATAAAGAATTTAACTCTTATCTGACTAAAGGCAATGCCTATTATCGGGCGAAACACAGATTAAGAATGATGCTGCTCTATCTTTATGCAGAATTAGAGAATAGGTTGGTAGTGGGAGCAGCCAATAAGAGTGAATATAAAATTGGATATTTTGTAAAACATGGTTGTGATGATGCCACTGATATTATGCCCCTTCTGAATTTATACAAAACCCAGGTAAGAGAACTCGCCCGCTATCTGAATATCCCTGCAAGAATTATCGAGAAACCTCCTTCGCCGGATGTTATGCCAGGTCTTACCGACGATGAAGAGGTAATAGGTATTTCTTACGAAAAGATGGATTTAATTTTATTGGCACTGGAAAAAGACTGGAAACTTTCAGATATAGTGAAAGCCCTGGGAATAGAAGAAGATGAAGTTATTTATATAAAAAAATTAATCCAGAAATCAGAACATATGCGAAAAATTTACACTCCTTTCCAATAAGAAAATTAATTAGAATAATTTTAATTTGAAGATTTTGTATAATTCTACTATATTTGTTAGAATTTAATCAGCTTACATTCTGAAATAATTTTATCTTTGTCTTGTATAATATACCAGAAGAGTAGATTTTAATTTTAATGAAGACTCTTCCTATAGAAACAAGTTAATAACCTGTAATAGTTGGTTCGATTTGTAGGGTAAGCCACTTTCAGGGTGACTGGGGTTGGATGAACTAAGTTAATAAAAACTTAAAAGAAAGGAGGAAATAAAATGATAGAAAAAGGTTTGAGAGACTTAAGGTTTACCAAGGCCGCTGATGTCATGACTAAGGACGTAATATGTATTGACGGCAAGGAGACGGTGGCTGATGCCGTCAAGCTAATGAGGGAGAAAGGGGTTTCTTGCTTGATCGTGAACCGAAGGGGACCCGAGGACGCCTGGGGGATTATGACCCGTAAAGATGTGGTTAACAAAGTCGTTGATCCAGGGAAGGATCCCCGTGAAGTCAAAGTCTTTGAGATTATGTCCAAACCGCTTATTACTGTCTCGCCTGGTCTTGCCTTGAAGTATTGTGCCCGATTATTCAATCATACCGGTATCAGGAGGGCACCTGTTTTTGATGGTAAGGAGATTGTCGGAATTTTAAGTAACACTGATATCTTCAAGGCCATCAAAGTGTAACTTATGCTTTGTTGTTCAGGTAGGAAAAGACCTCTCAACTGATGAATGGAGCAGAACTACCCAGCCTAGTCACCCTAACTAATTGGCTTCAATGGTAGACACATGATTATGATATTTGAAGGTAAATAAAAATGTCAAAGGAAGATGAATGGAATTTAGTTACGAGATTTAAATAAAATTTAGAGAAAAAAGAACTTACCGCGTTGTTAGATGATTTAAAGTATAAAATTCTTAAATGTAGCGAAACAGAAGAAGAGGCATTTCAGATGTTGAGCAATTCTTTAAAGTAATTAATTATTAATACAGAAATTTTAATAAAAATATGGTCTATTTTTTTTCAACTACAATAGTACATTTGGTAAGTAAAGCAGCTATAGCGCCTGCAGCAGCTAATATTGGAGCAATAAGAGCTCCTATAGCACCTACAGTTAAAGGAAATTCAACAACTGATTTTCCATTTTCATTTTTAATGATTATTTTTCGGGCATTTCCCTCTTTTATGATTTCTTTAATCTTTTCAACAATCTCTTCACCAGAGACCTTGAATTCCTCTTTTTTATTTGCCATAATCTCTCCTTTAATTATTTTTTGTTTATTTTATTATAACACAAAAGGCCAAAATATTTTTGTAGATTAAAATTTCCTTAAGAATTATTTTTTAAAAAGAGGGAATTATATCATCCGTGTAGAATAATAATATGATTAATAGGAAATTAATTTTTAGAGGAGGGTTTTATGAAAATTTATATTAGTGCTGATATCGAGGGAATTACTGGTATTACCCATTGGGATGAAACAGAAAAATCAAAATCTGATTACCAGAAGTTTGCCAAACAGATGACCGATGAAGTCAAAGCAGCATGTGAAGGGGCAATAAATGCTGGGGCAAAGG
>JAHJOY010000342.1 GCA_018819665.1 bacterium | reverse complement strand
GTTCTTTTATCTGGTGGGATTCATTTAAAGAGGTGTATCCCGAAACCGTAAAGGGTATTCCATATTCTGCAAGAGTGCGGGCATAGATATCCATCCCACCTTTATATCGCAGAAGAATCATAAAATCCTTATAAGCCACTGAGGGGGAGATTCCCGCCTTTATCTCTTCTTTTGTCCGCACTAATTTAAATCCCTTATCGACCATACCACGAATGACTCGGGCGATAGATTGGGCATCCTGCCTGATAGTATCACTTTTATTGCTCTCCTTAGAAATAATCAGCTGTCTTACTCCGGAAAGATATTGCGGATTATCTTCCCAAACGGTCTGCATCGGTGAATATACGGCCTGGAATTTTCCCTGACCGCTTGAAAATAGCTCTTCAAATATGGGATTGAGGTAAGAACCGATAGAATGTAGTGAGCGGAAATTAGCCTGGAATTTTAAAACCTCCCCTCCGCTTTTTTCAATCAGCCCCTTTACCAGATTATAGATGGCAATATCAGCCCGGCGAAATCGGTAAATGGACTGCTGGGGGTCTCCTACCACAAATAAGGAACCCGGGCGCGGTATCAATTTCTGCCAGTTCTTTTCATAAACATCCTGGCCGGTAAGATAAAAGATTATTTCTGCCTGAATAGGGTCGGTATCCTGAAATTCATCTACCAGCAGGCATTTATATTTTTGCTGAAAATATTGGCGTACCTCGGGGTAATCCCTTAACAGGCAAGAGGTCTTTAAGAGCAAATCCTGAAAATTAAGCATCGAAACCTTCTGGCGTAATTCGTGATAATATTCTACCGCCGGCAGAACGAATTTGATGGTATCGGCATAACAGTATTCCCGCCATCCCTGCAGGATCGGATTAATAACTTTTTCTTGAAGCTCTAAAATAAGGGAGTCTCTGTACTCTTTTGCCTTTTCTTTGGAGGTCCACCGGTTTAAAGTAACCTTTTCTGATTTGGAAAAATTTTCCAGTAACTTTATTTTATTATAATCTTCCTTGATATAATCATGAAAGCCCTTCATCCTCTTTACGCTTAGGACTGCTTCCTGTAATTTGTCATAACCCATTTTCGGTTCCTCATCCGGAATATATTGGCTGGCTTCATCGCTAAAAGAAATAATCTCTTTGATAGCTTCTTTTAAATTCGGTTTTGGTGATACCGGAAAAGAGGGCTTAACCTCCGGATAAGTGCATACCGTTTTATAACAATCCGCAAGTTCGGAGGGTTTTATGCCCAATTCTTCCAGATGTATCAGAGAAGGGGATTCGTCTATTTTAAGATTAAGCAGATATCTTTCCCAGGCCTCTTCTTTTAATAAAGTATCATCAAGGTCATCAAGCTCGGTAAATTCCGGATCGAGTCCGGCTTCAATCGGCCTTTCCCTTAACAGACGGGCGCAGAAAGAATGAATGGTCCCCAGGTAACATTGTTCCAGGTTAGAAAGAGCCTCTCTTAAATAAACTTTTTCTTTTTCGTCTTCTGTTTCCCTAAAACTGTCTTCAATTTTTTGTTGGAATCGTTCCTTTAGCTCAATAGCCGCTTTTCTGGTAAAGGTAATGGCGGTAATTTCATCCACCTTGAACTTTCCCGATTTAATCAGAGCAGCCATGCGGTGAATCAGGCTGGAAGTCTTGCCTGACCCGGCGCTTGCTTCGACTAAAATATTGCGGTTTATTTCTTTAATAATTTTTTCTCGAGCTTTCTGGTCAATTAATTCTTTGGGGAAATGATTACTCATATCTTTCTTGCAGCCTCCTCAGATTATCAAGGGCGGGTTCTTTATCATATTTTTTTGCATTTTTTCCGCTTACTTCCATCACTTGATTTTGTTCCAGGATATCCCGGTAATCGGCACACATAAAATCATCCGCTTTTTGAATCATAGCAAAATTTCCTTGAGTAACAATATCAAGCAATAAATCGATTATTTCCAATACCTGATTTCTTCTTTCTTCTCCATAGAAATATTGCCGGCCCTGACCTGGTAATGTGGGAAAATAATAGCCCGCTTTTTGAATTTTAGGAAAGGCAGATATTCCGGCTTTAGCTAATATTTTTTTAAGGGATAAGGCATAGAGGACGTGCTGAACCTGTTTCCCGTTTTGAAAATATTTGCTTCGACTAAATTCATAAGGGGTCCCGGTTTTGTAATCAATAATACGATAAGTATCCTCATCTAATTTATCTATACGGTCAATCTTCCCCTGAAAACTGATCGACTTGCCGCCGGGCAGAGATAGCTCTACTGCTTTTATCCTGCCTAATTCCTCGTTCTGGTTATCCCGGGTGCCAAAAGCAAGTTCCAGATAAGTTGGTATTTCTCCTTTATATTTTTCTTCTTCGCAATGTAGAAAGAACCGGCAGGAATCCAATATTTCTTTGCTTTCATGCTGGTAAACCAGATTATTGGGAGGGGCTAACCTCTTTCTTTTTTGTTTCAGCTGGGAAAGAGCAATGTCTTCTAAAATACGCCAGTGGTCGGTATAAGATGGTGAAACAAAAATTCCGGGTGGTGATATTTCTTTTAACTTTTTATAAAATTTCTCAAAAATTTGATGAAATAAAATACCTTTTTCCGAAGGGTCCAGCCATACACCCGGGTCTTCAACCATCTCTTGAGATGGTTTTATTTTTAGGATATATTTTAAAAAGTACAGATAAGGGCAAAAAGCAATCAATTCCAATCTGGAACTTGATACCACCAACCCCCGGTTAAGACGGGGGTCTACCTGTTTAGGGTGTACTTTTACTTTTCCGTTAAACCGGTTAAGCCCTTCTTTTTCCCTCTGTCGGGCGGCATAAAAACCTTCGGATAGGGCAGGGTAAAGGTGCTCAAAAAGGGGAGCAATATCTAAAAGGTTATGTCTTGAAGAATATAAGAACCAATCTGCGGAATCAAGAATTTCCCGGGGCTTGCCTGGAATGAACCCGGAAGTATCTTGAAAACTGCTGTAAAAATCAGAATAATCTTTCTGTTCATCCCCGGTTTTTAAACGGTATAGCTGCAGCATTAAACTCGATGGGGCTAATTCCCGATTATCCTGAGTATCAAAACGGGAATAGGAAAGAATAATTTTGCCTTTAAGAGAAGTAAGTAATTGGAGCATCTTATATTGGTTTTCTTTGCCTTTTTCTTTGTTGGGATTAATGCGGCCAGTATTTTTTTTCTCGGCATCCAGTAAAATAGATCCGTCGTGCGCTAAATCGGGAAATTTGGCAGAATCCATTCCTACAATAAAATTATAAGGGCGATTAAGCCAAATTCCTTTTTTGTAGCTGGCTGTATGCAGACAGCCTCCTCTCGGTTCCGAACAATTAACCCTTTCGTTTTTGATTAAATCAGTTATCAGGGTAAGGACTTCATTTACGGGCATATTAGGAAGAGGATAGTCACTTTCTATAAAAATATTTAACCTCTCTTTTATCTTTTTTATCGCTTCTTCGTCTAAATTATTATCTTCATTTATTTTACTGTAATTAGTAACAATATTTATAAGCCCCCGGGCAATCTGCTTTGGTGAGATAGTATAATCAAAATTCTCTTGAGGTAATTCATGGAAAATTTGGGTTATAAACTCCCTGATCCAAAAAAGGTCTTTTATCTTTTTGCGATATCCCTCTTGCCTGTCTTCGGATACCTGCTCAATCTCTCTTTTTAACTGTCTTATACTTAAATCTAATCCCTTGATATATCGATTCCTTTTATGCCCAATCGGAGAATTTCGCAGTAAAGAAGCCACTCGTTGGGGAGTGGGTGTATCCGGATTCGACTGCTGGTTTTTAAACTCAAAATTACCCCCGGTTAGCAAAAAATATAATTTTGCTATACTGTAATTATCTCGTATCCAATCAATTAGAGCAAAAAATAGTTTCGCCGGAGAAGTATTTTTAATGCTTATCCCGTTGCCAAAAGTAATATTTAAGGAATATTGTCTGGACAGCTGATAAAGATATTGGGAATAGGGTTCCTGCACAGTATAAAAAATACTCACTTCATCTAAAGGGATGTTTTGGGATTTTATCTTTCGAATAATTGTTTTTACTTCATTAAATTCTCCGTGAGACTGGATTAACTCAATATTTAGTTTTTCAGGCAGATTGGATGGTATCTTATCTATATCGTATAAATAATCAATGGCAAGCGGCATTTCCGGATAATTTTCTTCTTCTTTACAGGATTCAGAAAAATAAAAAGAGGTGGGTTTTTTTAAGTTTCTTGGTGTGGGCAAATAGATAACCTTTGTTCCCGGTAATATAATTTTCCGGAAAAAGATTTCCTCCAAATAATTTAATTCAATATTAGAGGGGACAATTAATGTCTCTTTTTTCTGCTGATTCTTTTTCTTATATTTAATTGCCTGAAGATAGATATCCGCCTCATCAATATAATTTTGCTCTTTTAATATTTTCTCATACTCCTGCATTATCTTAAGCAGGTCTTCGCCTTTTTTAAAGTTAACTATTGCAGGGTGCGGAAAATTTCGGGAAGAGAATTCTGCTATTCTTAGTTCTTTTATGGCCAGATAAATCGAGCGGCTGATTCCGGGAGAAAAGGTAGGAGGTTGAAAATAATCCAGCAATTTTTTCCGGGATAATTTCTTTAATATTTGAAGCAGGAATATCTGGCCTAAAGAATTATCTAAAATTTTTAATTTATTTTTAGAGATATAATCATCACAGTAATCCCTGGCCAGGTCGAAAATGGTAGTGATATTCAGGTTCAACGCAAAAAAACCTTCTCTGGATAAGCTTTTTTTAAGGGCGTTGCCGTCCAAATAAGAAGGCATAATTAAATTTTTACTGCCGGTTAAATTCTCCCGGCATATTCTTTTTAAAGGAGCTAAAAGCGGATGCATAAATATTACTCTCTCTTTGGTGACAGGGGACGGTCCTTTGTCACCTTTTTATTCTACCCTTCCCCCAAGATGTTCGCCTAAAAATTCTGGAAGCATTGGTCTTTTTCATTTCTATAACCTGTAACTATTGTAACTTCTGATTTGATTCATTGGCTTCCGTTTTTTGGGGCGTATTATTGTCGACTCGGGATAACCTACTGTTATAATAAGCTCGACTCTTTTTGACGGGGAAATATTAAGCAGCTTCTTCACTCCCTTTTCGTTGAACCATCCCAAAATACAGGTACCCAGTCCTTCTTCTGTAGCCTGAAGGCAAAAATGTTCAGCAGCAATTCCGATATCAATAAGGCTAAATTGTTTATCTTTGATTGCTTCTGCAACTTTGTTTAAAAAGCCTGATCTTTCCGAAATTAATATGATTAAGACAGGTGCTTGCAAAGAAAATCGATTAAAAGATATCACTCTATCAAAAGTTTTTCTAGCTACCGCTTCCTTTAGTTTTGGGTCATCTATCACAATAAAATTCCAGGGTTGAGAGTTGCTGGCTGAGGGAGCAAGCCGCGCCGCCTCCAAACACCCCTCAATCTTCTCCCGCTCAACAGGTTTATCTAAATATTTTCTCACACTTTGTCTTGTCTTCACTAATTCTAAAAATTTCATTTACTTCCTCCAGACCGAATCATGAATGATAATAGACCAAATTTTTACGTTACTCTGTTTTTTAATTTTATTTTACTTTTTGAATTTCAACCAAACAATTATGAAAAGCTGTTCCATGCCCTATATCACTTATATATTCTCCAGTGAGTTTATTGAGGTTGGCTTGGTGTACTCCACCCCACCAGCCAAAATAAGTATGCACAATTCCCGGGGTGACTTTTTTGGTAATGATGGCCTTTAAAATTAAACTACCTCTCCCATTATACATTTTTACTCTATCGTTTTTATTGATTCCTCTTTTAGCTGCATCATAGGGATTAACCCAGACAAAAGGTTCTTCTTTTAAAATAGATATATCTGAAAATTGGGAATTCATTTTATTGTATGCATGGCTGCTTATCAAAGATAAAGGATATTTATAATAAATATTTGGGGAACTATATTTATTTTCTACCGGCTCGCTATATGCCGGGAGGGGGTCTTCTCCCCATCTATCTCTCATTCTCTGGCTGAAAAATTCCACTTTTTGGATAGGAGTGTTAAATTTTAAATCACCAAAAGCTATCTCTTGATAACTGGGATGAAGATAGGGTTTTTCTTTCAATTCATCGACATCGGTATTCAAATTAGAACTACTGATTATTTTTTCTATAGTACTTAAATTATTTTCCGGTAAATAGTCTAAATTAAAACCAAATTTTTTACCTAACAGTCGGTATATCTCACTTTCGTGTTTACATTCACCTGGTGACTCAATTAATTTTTGTTGTAGTTGAATATAAGAATGACCATACCCGGTGATCAAATCATAGTACTCAAACATCGAAGTTGCTGGCAAGATAATATCTGCCATTCTGGCGGTATCGGTTAAAAAAAGATCGGCAACCACGATTAAATCCAATTTATTCATCGCCCGGGCAAGTATATTAATGCTCGGATTGCTGGTCATAGGATTGGCCTGCTCAATCCAAACAGCTTTCACCAGAGGGTCGACTTGATTATTCAGTTCGCTTGCAAGTTTTGCTACTGGAATTGAATTACGAATCCTCTTGGGTTTGGGAGGAGAAAAAGGCCAATTTAATTCAGGTGCCTGCCTATCACTAAAGTAAAAACCACAACCCTTTTTACCGATACTTCCAGTTAATACCGGCAGAAGAGATATGGCTCTTATAGTCTGGCCCCCATTGGTATATCTTTGGACACCCATTCCGCAGATAAGGGCGTACTCGGGAGCGTTTTTTATAAAACCTATCATAGTTTCAATTTTATGTAGAGGAATTTCGGTTGTATCAGAAACTTTATCTAAAGGGTAATTTTTCACTAATTCTTTAAACTTAGTAAAACCAAAAGTATGTTGGTTAATAAAATTATGGTCTATTAATTTATCTTCAATAAGCTGGTTAGCTATCCCCAGGGCAAGACATCCATCAGTCCCCGGCCGGGGATTTAAATATAAATGGCTTTTGGCACCCGACTCATTTTCTCTTATATCAATAGTGATTAATTCTGCTCCCTTATCTACCGCCCTATTTATATAATGCATTATATGAATATTGGTATAGGCAGGGTTTGAGCCCCATAATATTATTAATTTTGAGTTTTCCAGGTCAGAAATCTTATTATGTTTTACTTCTCCATAAGTCAAGTTGATTGCTTCCTGGGCAGCAGAATCACACAGTCCACCGTAAGTAGAAGTAAAACCGCCAAACTGATACCAGAAACCATAAGCACAGTTTTTCACCACACCCAAATTGGCAAATCTATTATAATATAAAACCGACTCCGGTCCATGCTGCTCTTTTAAATTTTTAAGCTTTTCATAAATTGTATCTAAAGCCTGCTCCCAGCTAATTCTTTTAAATTCACCCTTACCTCGCTTGCCAATTCTCTGCAGGGGATATAATAATCTTTCTGGGCCGTAGACCATATTTGGATAGTTTTTCCCTTTAATGCATATCCTGCCCTGATTAACCGGACTATTGCGATTCCCTCTAACTTTTACGACTTTCCCTCTTTCTACCTCCACCTCTAACGAACAGGAACCAAAACAATCCTTGGGGCACACCGTAAAAAACGCCAGGGGATAGTTCTTTGTCATTTTTTGTTAACCCTCTTTTCTACAACTCTTCGACTAAATCCTAAAATGTTTGCTATTTCTCTGTATGAAAGATTTGTCTTTTCTATTAATTCTATTATTAACTTATCTCTATATTCTTTGTTTATTTTATCTTTTAAAGATTCTATTTGTAAACCTTTTTCTTTTAAATATCTTGATGTATACTCTTTAGTTTTTTCAACACTAGTAATTTCCTTGGCTTCTTTAAAGACTTCTTGATAATCCATAAAGGTATCATTGTTTTGTTGGCGGCAAAATTCATTAAATAAACGAATTGCTTTTGGTTTATTAAGAGAAAAGAGATTTAAAATCTCCTCTTTATCTATTATACATTTTTGCTCTTTTAAATAAAGTGAATAACTGCTCCATTTATATTGATGGGGTTGATTTGCTATTTTAGCCTTAACCGGGTTATTATGGATATATCGTATTAATGATATTAGATAACGATCATTTTCCACTGGTTCGCTTTTAAACCTATTCTGAAAAACATGCCCAACTCTATTATATTTCTTGTTGAAATAATAAGCATAAGCAGTATTGATCCTTCTCATTATCCTGGAAATACCATCTTCTTGTTCCTTAAGTAACAAATGTAAATGGTTATTCATCAAACAATATGCGTAAAGGATGTATTCATTTTTATTCTTTTTATTGATAATAATTTGGATAAATTTATTCTTGTCTTCGTCGTCAAGAAATATATCCTTTCTTTCATTTCCCCTGGCTATTACATGGTATATTTTGCTTAGTCCTATTTTTCTTCTTTGTCTGGGCAAAAAACTTCCCCCCCTTAAAATTTTTCATTGTGATATGTAATAATTAGCAATATAACATATTTTTATAAAAGGTGACAAAGGACCGTCCCCTGTCACCCTTCCCGTTGATCCCCTGTCAGGTTTTTAGATATTGGAATTTGTATAGTTCGAAGTAGTAGCCCTTTTGGGAGAGTAATTGGGAGTGGGAGCCGCTCTCTACAATTTTACCTTTACTCATAACATATATTCTATCAACATCCTGAATGGTAGACAAGCGATGGGCGATGGCGATACTGCTTCTGCCTTTCATAATCTTCTTTATGGCATCCTGGATAAGATATTCAGTTTCACTGTCTATACTGCTGGTGGCCTCATCAAGAATGAGTATCCTGGGTTCTTTGGCCAGTGCCCGAGCAAAGGCGATGAGCTGCCTCTGTCCGGTAGAAAGATTTGAACCCCCCTCTGAAACAATATTCCCATATTTTTTCTTTAATTTACTAATAAAATTATGGGCATTAACATATTTTGCATATTCAATCATCTTATTATCCTCTACCTCATTGTTAAGGATAATATTATATTTAATATCTCCGGCAAACATAAAAACATCCTGCAGAACTAATCCGAAATAGTTTCTTAAAACTTTTAAATCCATCTCTTTTATGTTAATTCCGCCAATTAAAATCTCCCCTTCGGTAGGGTCATAGAATCTTAAAAGAAGATTAATTAGGGTTGTTTTCCCTGCTCCGGTCGCCCCCACAAAAGCAACCGATTCATTCGGTTCAACTACAAAAGACACCTTGTCGATAACCTTTTCCCCTTCTTTATATTCAAAAGATACATTTCTGAATTCTATTCTTCCTTCTATTCCAGCAGGATATTTAGGACCCTTAGGAGAATGTATTTTGTCATCCTCCTCAAAAAGCAGGAATATTCGTTCCGATGAAGCCATGGCTGATTGTAATATATTATATCTTTCTGAAAAATCAAATATGGGCCTAAAAATCATATGGATATAAGAGATAAAAGCAATAAGTACTCCCAGGGAAATTTCTCCCGCCAATACACCTTTTCCCCCAAAATATATTATTGTGCCCAGGGCAAAATAGGATAAAACATCAATCAATGGCCTGAATATAGAAAATATTAACAGTTGATGCATATCAGCATTATAATAATTTGTACTAATTTTATTAAATTCACTCTCGGATCTGCCCTCTTGATTGAAAGTCTGAATCAGTAAAACCCCAGATATTGCTTCTGATAAAAAACTGTTCACTTTTGCCAGGGCAATTCTTACTTTTCCGTAGGCCTCCCGGGCGTATCTCTGGAAAAAATAGAGCATAATAACAATTACGGGGACAAGAATAAATACTATCAGACTTAAGTGAGTTGATAGTCTAAATATAACAATTAGTATGCCTATTACCATAATAAAATCTTTAGCAGAATAAACAAAGACATCGGTAAACATTTCTCTTAAGGCATCAACATCATTGGTTAGCCTGGTTACCAGTCTCCCTATGGGATTATTATTAAAAAAGTTCAGAGAAAGAGACATTAGATGTCTTACCAGATTACTCCTTAGGTCATACATCACCCTTTCACTGACCACAGCCATCATAACTACCTGAAAATAATTGAAAACAAAAGATACCAGAAGGAGCCCCACATATAAGAGGGCAAATAATTTTACCATTTTTAAATCATCATATCTTAGGGT
This sequence comes from bacterium, assembly GCA_018819665.1. Classification (GTDB taxonomy): domain Bacteria; phylum Atribacterota; class Phoenicimicrobiia; order Phoenicimicrobiales; family Phoenicimicrobiaceae; genus Sediminicultor. Next base: position 1,111 of record JAHJOY010000342.1, on the reverse strand, counting down.
TTTAATATTATCCGGAGATATCTTCTGCATTTCTGAATAAGGGATAAAACTGCCTTTATCCGTTTTGACGATATTAAGTTGATATTGCTTCAACTTATCCAGCCCCTCTTCATCTCTAATCATTAAATATTTTTCCGGCAGGATAAGCGAATCCTTCTGCAGTTCCAGGTATTCATCTTTACTTAACAGATTTGAGGGGATAAAAATAATGTTATCAGACCTAACCCGGTAGGCTATATATCGGTCGGTAATCTCAACCGTTCTATCATTAAGGATTAACCTTAGATAACTTCTTTCAATATAATTATCCACCACATTTTTAGTGATCAAGGGAAGAGCAATTTGTATGCCGCTTATGGCCAGAATAAGAACGAATATGATTAAAATCTTCCCACCGTAAGGCTTTCCATATTGCCATAATTTAGAAAATATCTTTCTGTCCAGACCAGAATATAATTTTTCTTCTTTCATCTTTATTCTTCCAATTTTTGAATTTTATAAATACTTTTATAGATATCAGATTTTTTAATCAGTTCTCGATGGGTGCCGCTGTTTTCAATTCTTCCCTTATCCAGAACAAATATATTATCTGCTTTTATAAAGGAAGAAATGCGGTGTGATATTACAATGGTAGTAATACCTTTAGAATAATTTCCTAAATTCCGGATAATCTCCTTTTCGGTATTGGTATCCACCGCACTTAGGGCATCATCAAGAATAAGTATTTGGGGTCTTCTGATAATCGCCCGGGCAATACACAGCCTCTGTTTTTGACCCCCGGATAGGGTTACCCCCTTCTCTCCCACAAGTGTTTTATACCGATATTTTAATTCCATTATATTCTTATCTATTGAGGCAACATTGCAGGCCTCCACTATCTCCTCTAAAGTTGCATCAGGTTTACCAAACCTGACATTATCCTCTATGGTGTCTGAGAAAAGAAAAGAATCCTGAGGGACATATCCTATGCTATCCCTTACCGCTGCTATCTTTATCTTTCTATAATCTATAGAATCATAAAATATTCTCCCCTTCTGGGGTTCGATAATTCTTAAAATTAATCTGGCTATTATGCTTTTCCCGGAACCTATCTTCCCACATATTCCTATAT
>JAHJOY010000341.1 GCA_018819665.1 bacterium | reverse complement strand
CAATTGGGGGTGAATAAAAAATAATGAAATTATAAGAGTTTGAGAATGCAAAATTATTAGTCGAAAAGGTTCATATTTAAAAAGGTTTACATTTTAATAGGAAGGAGAAAAGAAACGAAAAAAAGTTTATTTATTTTGACATTAGCTGTAATAATTATTGCTATTAGTAGCGTTACTCTTGCTGCTGATGTTGTTAAAATTGGAATTTTTGAACCTATGACCGGTGCAATGTCAGTGGGTGGCGCGCTTTGCATGCAGGGATATGAACTTGCCCAAGAGCAAAAACCTACAGTTTTAGGAAAAAAAGTTGAGTTAGTCCTTGTTGATAATAAAAGTGATAAAGTTGAATCAGCCAGTGCGGTTTCGAGACTCATTGAAAAGGAAGGTGTAGTAGCAGTTTTAGGTAGTTATGGTAGCAGTTGTTCAATTCCAGGCGGTGAAGTTGCCGATAAAGCAGGAATCCCAATGCTTTCTGCCAGTGCAACGAATCCATTGGTTACCTATGGAAAAGAATATATCTTCCGTTGTTGTTTTATTGACTCTTTCCAGGGTGAGGTAATGGCTCGTTATGCTTATGAAAATCTAGGAATTAAGAAATCTGCTCTTTTAGTTGATATTGCTCATGATTATTCAGTTGATTTAGCTAAATTTTACAGAGATACATTTATAAAATTGGGCGGAGAAATTGTTGCAGACGTAAAATATAATACTGGCGACCAGGACTTTAGTGCACAGTTAAGTCAGATTATAAATTCAGGAGCGGAAGCCCTCTTTTTCCCAGGTTATTTCGGAGATGTTGCATTAATAACAATTCAAGGTAGAGAATTAGGATATACAGGTAAATATTTAGGTGGCGATACTTTACATAATCCGGTTTTAATGGAATTAGCAGGAGAAGCAGCTGAAGGTTTAGTTGCAAGTACCTTCTTTGCTGAAGATGCACCGGTTATTCCGGAGTCGGAAAAATTTGTTAAACTTTTCAAAGAAAAATATAACGAAACACCGAATGATGTAGCTGTTCTTGCATATGATGCTTACAATTTAATGCTTGATGCCATTGAAAGAGCCGGTTCATTTGATCCGGTGGCTATCAAGGATGCTTTAGCTGCAACAAAAGAATTCCCCGGTGCAGGCGGTTCCATTACTATTAATGAAATTGGTGACGCCATAAAACCTGCTATTGTAGTTAAAGTTGTAAACGGAAACTTTACATATGAGACTACCGTCAATCCCTAAAGATAATAAATTATTTACCGAAACCATAGACAGATAGCATTCAATCTATCTCTCTATACAAAAAAAGATCTTTCCGACTAAGTTTTACTTAATATGAAGAGAAAATAGAATATTTTGATATATTTGATATTTTTCTATTTGATTAATAACAGAAAAAATCGAAGAAGTTGAAAGCTATCGATATTGTTTAGCGACAATTCTAAATAATTAAAAGCAGAATTCTATGTCATTACATTTAGTCTTGCAGAATTTAGCAAATGGTTTATCTTTGGGAAGTTTATATACTTTAATCGCCATAGGATATACGATGGTTTATGGCATTTTAAGATTAATCAATTTTGCTCATGGAGAGATTTTTATACTGGCGTCTTATTTTCTTTTTATGGATTATTAATTTTTCATTTACCATGGTGGGCATCATTTATTATTGCCATAATTTTAACAACTGTAACTGGAATGTTATCTGAAAGAATTGCCTACAGACCTTTGCGAAATGCTCCCAGAATCTCTGTTTTGATTTCAGCAATTGGAGTATCATTTTTTCTACAAAATTTAGCCATTGTTATTTTTTCTGGAATCCCCAAATCTTTTTTCCGTCCTACATTTTTCAAAAAGATAATTCAGTTTGGCGATATTCGCATACAATCGACTCTTTTTGCTTCAGTAGTAGTTTCTGCCATATTTTTAACCATACTAATATATATTGTTTACAGAACAAAGACTGGCTTAGCCATGAGGTCAATATCTACAGATATTGAAACCTCCAGATTAATGGCAGTTAATGTTGATAAAACCATATCTATAACCTTTGTTATCGGTTCAGCTCTGGCAGCTGTGGGTGGTATTTTGTGGGGTTTAAGATTTCCGCAATTATTCCCATTGATGGGTATGATGCCCGGATTAAAAGCTTTTATTGCAGCTGTGGTGGGGGGAATTGGGAATATACCGGGAGCGATGCTCGGCGGTTTATTTTTGGGCATGTCTGAAATATTATTTGTTGCTTTTTTGCCAGCATTATCAGGATATAGAGATGCGTTTATCTTCGCAATCTTGATTTTAATCCTGTTGCTTAAACCGGATGGTATTTTAGGTAAAAATGTACAAGAGAAGGTGTAGCACAATGAAAAAACAAAATGAAAAATTATTTACCATATTAGCTTTAATTGTACTGGGGATATTAGTGTATCTTGCCGAAAACAATTTGGATGCCTATAAGTTAAGGATTCTTAATCTTGGTGCTATATATGTTACTCTGGGTGTAAGTTTAAATTTGATTTATGGGTTTACAGGTCAATTTTCCTTGGGTCATGCTGGTTTTATGGCAATTGGTGCCTATGTGACCGCCTTATTAGTGCTTCCTTCCTATTATAAGGAAATGATTTTTATACTCGAACCTTTAGTTTGGCCCTTTACTGTTATACAAGCACCTTTTATAGTTGCTTTATTGTTGAGCGGGTTATTGGCTGCTCTGGTGGCAATTTTAGTTGGCTTGCCGGTGTTGAGACTTAAAGGGGACTATTTAGGAATAGCTACTCTGGGTTTTGCTGAAATCGTAAGGATAATTGCTAATAATATCCCTCAGGTTACCAATGGAGCTTTAGGAATAAAAGGTGTTCCAGAATTTTCTAATCTCTGGTGGACTGTAGGAGTGGCGGTCTTTACAATTTATATTATTAAGGGATTGATTAATAGCAGTTATGGACGAGCTTTAATGGCAATTAGAGAAAATGAAATAGCTGCCGAGGTTATCGGAGTTAATCTTACCTATCATAAAGTAATGTCATTTGCAATTAGTGCATTTTTTGCCGGGGTTGCCGGGGGATTATTTGCCTGTCTGCTTACAACCATAGACCCCAGGGCATTTATGTTCGTAATGACTTTTAATATATTAATTGTGGTTGTGCTTGGCGGTTTGGGCAGTATTACCGGAACAGTTTTCGCCGCCTTTTTATTTAATTTTGCTCTGGAATATTTACGTCCTATAGAAGCAGGCTTTAATATTGGACCGATTATAATTCCCGCAATACCTGGATTAAGGATGGTCACTTTCTCAGCCCTCCTCCTAATTGTTATTTTATATATGCAAAATGGGCTTATGGGAGGTATTGAATTCTCCTGGAAGGGATTAGCCAGATTTATTCGCAAAATTTTCCCAAATAAAAAATCATCTGAAGGGAATGCTAGGTAATGGAATTATTAAATGTAGATAATATAACTATGAAGTTCGGCGGTTTAACAGCTGTAAGTAATTTTAAACTGAAAATTGTCCCAGGAGAACTTATTGGATTAATCGGTCCAAACGGT
>JAHJOY010000340.1 GCA_018819665.1 bacterium | reverse complement strand
TTCCGCTGTCTATTCCCTCAACCAAACCCTTCCAGCCAATCTTTTTTAAATAAGGAAATTTTACATAAGTCCAGGGTTCAACATGTTCTTCAATATGAGAAAGATAATCTTTTGTTTTAAATTTAATGAATTCCTTTCCCTGCGGGTCCACTACTTTAATATCGCCATCATATAAATTTACTTTTTCCTGGTCATCTACCATACCCATATAATAAGTCTGAAGAGAATAATCCTTACTATCTAATATTTCCTTAAGTTCTCCATTATCTGAAATAATCTTTTTAAATAAATCCAAACTGATTTTAGCAAATTCAAGCAGCTCTTCAGACATTTTTTCAATTTCTTTTCTACTATCTTCGTTTAAGGGCTTGCTTAAACCTCCTGCTATTCCTGCGCTAGCGTGTACTTCGCTCCCACCAATTATGCTTTGAATCTTTTGGGCATATTCCCGAGCAGTTAAAACTTTTTTTCCTAATTCCAGACCCAGTTTCTCAATTACTCCAAAAATGTTTCTTTTTTCTTTCGGGGCATTAAATCCCAGCACAAGATCCGGAGCAGCTAAGGCAAACACGTGGGCTAAATGGCTATGCAATGAATGTGCACAATAAAATAATTCTCTCAATTTCTTGCCGGCAGAAGGAGGGTTTACTCCATAAACCCCATCGAGTGCTTTACAAGAAGCAATGTGATGAGCGCCAGAACAAACTCCACAGATTCGTGAAGTTATTTGGGGTAATTCCTCAACCGGTCTTCCTTCACAGAATTTTTCAAAACCTCGAAGTTCTACAACTTGAAAATAAGTATCCTCCACATTCCCCTTTTTATCTAAAAATATTTCTATTTTTGCTTCTCCCTCTAATCTGGTAACTGGACCAATGGTAATTTTTTTCGACAACTACTCCTCACCTTCTCTCTTTCACTTTTCTATTCAGTAGTGCATCCGGTAAAGTAAAACGATAAAAAGTCCCTACAATATCTTTAATTCCGCTTAAAAGATCTTCAATTTGCTGGTCAGTTAAATTTTCCTCATCTTTTACCCCTAAAATTGAAGCAATTGCGCTAATCATTTTTACTCCTTGATCTTCTGTTTCTGGTCCTGGTCCCATGCAACCCCGGCAAGGCATTAATACATTTATGCATCTGGCCTCGCAGCCACCTCGCGTAACAGGACCCATGCACAATATTCCCTGTTCCAACAAGCATCTTTCAGGGTCAACTATTGCAGTTACCGGGTTAACGATTTTTGAAATCATCTTATTTTCTTTTTTTAAGGTACATTCATCACATAAAGTTTTTTTAGAGCCAAAAACTGTTCCCTTTTCCGGTAATTGAGCACCTCCAAGAACATCTTTCATTAAGGGAATTAATCCCTCTATCAACTGCATAGGAGGAGGGCATCCTGGAATAAAATAATCCACTTCTACCAACTGTTTTAAAGTCTTTCCAGTATCGAATAAATGAGGTAAAGTAATAGACTTGTTTTTATTAATTAGTAATTTTTCCTCGGGAAAAATGTTTTCTTTATTTGCTACAGATAAGTTTTCACCATAAACTGCATCAAATATCTGTTTTTTATCAGTTAGGTTGCAGAGACCGGGAATTCCTCCGAAACAAGAACAAGAGCCAAAAGCTATTAATACTTTAGATTTTTTTCTTAAAATCCGGGCAATTTCCTCATGCTCTGTTGTTCGTATGGTTCCGTGATGGAGGGTAATATCAATTTCTTTATCTCCTAATTCTTTTAAATCTGAATACTTGAAATCAAAAACAGTTGGCCAGAATACTATATCAGCTAAACCTATTAACTCTAATAATTTCACCCCTAAATCTAAAATGGCTATATCACAACCCGAACAGGTCGAACCTAAACCTATAGCTAATTTTAATTTTTTCTTATCTGTGATCTTTTTAGATTCCATTTTCTACCCCGCTTAATTTTAAAGGATTGGGCCCTAATTTCCTTATTTCTTCTGTAAACTCAGTTATTATTCTGGCAAATCTCTGTCCTTCAGCAGCTGAAACCCATTCTAATCGAATCCTTCTTGGGTCTAAGCCAATTTCTGAGATTGCTCTTTTTAATAAAACTATTCTTCTTTGGGTTTTATAATTCCCACTTTGATAATGGCAATCACCGGGATGGCAACCGCCTATAAATACTCCATCAGCTCCCTCCTTAAATGCCTTTACCACATACAATGGTTCGATTGTTCCCGAACACATTACTCTTATCATTCTAATGTTGGGTGGATATTGATTTCTATTTATTCCCGCTAAATCAGCCCCTGCATAGGCACACCAATTACAGCAGAATCCAATAATTTTTGGTTCAAACAACTTTACACCTCTGCAAATACCTTTATCATTGATAATATTTGTTTTCTTCTAAATCCTTCTAATTCAAGTGCTCCGGAAGGACAGGCAGCACAACAGGTCCCACAGCCTTCGCACAAAGCTGGATTTATTTTTGCAACTTTGTCCTGTTCATCTATTTCAATGGCCTCATAGGGGCAAAGAACTTCGCAAATACCACATCCCACACAGACTTCCTCATCAACATTGGCGATAATTGGTTCATGATATAACTCATCTTTAGAGAAAAGGCTGTCTACTTTACTTGCTGCTCCGGATGCCTGAGCAACAGTTTCAGGAATATCTTTTGGTGCCTGAGCAGCGCCAGCAAGGAAATAGCCGGCGGTAAGACTTTCAACTGGACGAAGTTTAGGGTGGGCTTCTGTTAAGAAGCCATAATCATCTGTTGTCAACCTTAATTTTTCAGCTAACTTTTTTGCCCCCTTACTGGGGACCATAGCCATAGCCAGAACAACCAGGTCTGCCGAAATCTCAATTTTTCTTCCGGTTAGCGTATCCGCTCCCCAGACTCTGATTTTATCTCCATCTTTAAATATTTTAGAGACTCTACCTCTTAAATAAAGAATACGATCTTCTTCTATTCCTCTCTGAAGAAATTCTTCATACCCTTTTCCATTGCATCGAATATCCATATAAAATACATACGCCTGACCATCAGGAACTGCATGTTTATAAATCATAGCCTGCTTCACAGTATACATACAACATATCTTTGAACAGTATGGATAATAATGCTCTGGGTCTCGGGAGCCCACACATTGAATGAATACCACCTCTTTAGGAATCTTACCATCGGATGGCCTATAAGGTATGCCTTCTGTAGGACCAGCAGGGGCAAGAAGCCTTTCTAACTGCAAGCCATCAATAACATCCTTATATTTTCCGTATCCATATTCACCAACTTCTGCTTTATTCATAAGGTCATAACCGGTAGCTACAATAATTGCCCCTACATTTTCTTCAACAAAAGAATCCTTTTGCTCAAAATTAATAGCTTTTAGAGAGCAATTCTTCTCACAGACCCTGCACTTTCCTTTAGTGAAATAAAGGCAATTATTACTATCAATCACCGGTTTATTAGGAACAGCCTGGGGGAATAAAGTATAAATAGCTTTTCTTTTAGACAAAAACTCATTAAATTCTGAAGGAACTTTCGCGGGACATTTTTCCATACAGAAACCACAGCCGGTGCATTTATCCCAGTCAACAAAAGAGGCTTTTCTTCTAATTTTCACTTTGAAATTTCCCACATAACCGGAGACTTCTTCTACTTCCGAAAAAGCGAGAAGCTTTATCTTTGGATGCTGACCAACCTGTACCATCTTTGGAGTAGCAATACATTGTGGACAATCAAGGGTAGGAAAAGTCTCTGATAGTTGAAGCATATGCCCTCCAATTGACTGGTTTTTCTCTACCAAGATAACTTCATAACCACTATCAGCAATATCTAAGGAGGCTTGAATACCAGCTATTCCCCCTCCAATAACCAGCGCTCTTTTAGTAACGGGAACACTTAAAGGAACGAGAGGCTTATCTAACTTCAATTTTTCTATAATAGCTTCAATAATCTTTACTGCTTTTTCTGTAGCTATCTCCTTAGTATTCTGGTGCACCCAGCTACATTGTTCTCTTATATTGGCAATCTCACCTCTATAAGGATTTAGCCCCACGGAAGCTATGGTATTACGAAAGGTAGTCTCATGCATCGTAGGTGAGCAAGCGGCTACCACTACACCATCAAGTTTCTTCTCTTTAACCATTTCCTTTATCATATCCTGACCGGGGTCAGAACACATATACATATAATCAGTAGCATAAACAACTTCTGAATAATCGCTTACCAGTTTAGCTACTTTTTTTACATCTACTGTACCTGCAATATTTAAACCACAGTGGCAAATAAAAACACCTATTCTATTCATTTTACACTCCACCTATTAAATGTTTACTCTTTAACAACGGACGAGGGTCAATAAATTCCCTTCCGAATCAAATTTCTGAATATTATGATTATATCTATCAGCAACATAAACATTATCCTCATCATCTTCTGTTTTCTCTTTAAACTGAGGATTAAACCTTCCTTCAGCATCAAAAACTGAGGCACAAAGAATAGTTTCCAAACTACTAATCTTCCCCTCTTTACCTATAATTCTCTTTGGTCCTCTTGAGCAATGTAAATTTACCCCTTCTCTTATTGCCTCTTCAATTTCCCATTCAAAGGCTGGCATCTCCTCACGAGATTCAAGACAAAACAGATGAACTTCTTTTGCTCCCAATCTCAGCGAGGATAAAGCTACATCAATCATTACCGCGCCAATATTTTTCTCCATCTTAAAACCCTCCCCTATCTTAAAGTCCCTTCATAGTGAGCGGTAAGTTGACGAGCTCTCACTTCGGGTGGAGTATAATTAGGTAATAGCATAGGAGAAATTCTATCGGTATGAATACCCGCTTCTTGAAGTTCTCTTTCATATCTTTTTACATGATTCAAAGTGAGTTTACCCAGCTTTACCTCTTTAGCATTTAAAGCAGCAGCAATACCTGCCCTCCTACCAAAAACATTGTAATCTAAAACAGAATTTCCCATAAGTCTATTTCTCCCATGGACTCCACCTGAGATTTCACCGGCTGCATAAAGGTTAGGTAATTTTGTCTCACACTTATCATTTATCTCCAGCCCTCCATTTTGGTAATGCAGAGTGGGAAAAACAAGCATAGGTTCTTTAGTAATATCAATATCGAATCGGTTGTATTGTCTGTACATAGCAGGAAGCTGCTTTTGAATAGCTCCCTTGCCATGTATAAGCTCGATAATTGGTGAGTCAAGCCATATACCCACTCTTCCTGTATGAGGAGTAGTAATCCCCTTTCCCCTCTCGGTACATTCCCTTATAAATGAAGATGACTCAACATCTCTTGGCTCAAGAGGGAAAACAAATAATTCTCCGAACTTATTCACCGGTTGAGCACCCATTGTCCTCACCTTCTCGGTAATAAGAAAACCTAATATCTGCTCCGGATAAACGGCTCCGGTAGGATGATATTGGACAGAATCCATATACAAAAGGTTTGCCCCTGCTCTATATCCAAGAACTAACCCATCAGCTGTAGCCCCATAATGATTAGTAGTAGCAAATTCTTTTATATGTAACCTCCCAAATCCACCAGTAGCAATAATAGTAGATTTTGCCCTTACCATAATGTATTCTTCTGTCTCCAGGTTATAGAGAATTGCTCCGGCAACCTGCCCTCCCTCATCCATCAAAAGCTCAATGGCAGGAGAAAACTCGATTACTTGAATATCTTCGGGATGATTTTTTACCTCATCTCTTAAAACTCTCATAATAGCAGCGCCGGTATAATCTCTTGCCGAATGCATTCTTTTCCTGGAGCACCCTCCTCCAAGCATAGTCAGCATAGTTCCATCGGGATTCTTATCAAACATTACCCCGAGCTCTTCAAGCCACTTTATTACTAAAGGAGCATCCGTGACCAGAGCTCTTACCAGATCGGGCTTGTTATCAAAGTGTCCTCCCCCTAACACATCTAAATAGTGAATAGCAGGAGAATCATTGGGATTCACTGATGCTTGAACCCCCCCTTGAGACATCATTGAATTTGAATCTCCGATACGTAGTTTTGTAGCTATAATGACCTTGGCTCCATTCTCTCTGGCTAGAAGAGCTGCCCCTGCACCACCACCACCACCACCAATAACCAGAACATCGGTATCATAATCTACTCTGGAAAGGTCGAAATCATCAGGATTTATACGAGAATGGGATTCTAAAAGATCAGCAACTTCTGAGGTAATATTCTCTCCTCTATTAGGACCGATCCTTATTTTTTGCCTTGCATCTGCTTTATAATCGGGATGGAACTTAGTTAAGACTTCACCTCTTTCTGCATCCGTCATGGGAGTAAAAACCTTTTCTCCGGATAATGATTTTTTAAGTCTCTCTGGTCTTGTTTTCTCCACTAACTTTAAAGATTCTTGCATATATTCTGGATACATTTATTTTCACCCTCTTTACATTTTTTCTATATCTCTTGCATAATACTTCTTTTTAATAGACTCCCTATCCATATGCATAAACTCTTCTATCTCCTTATCGTATTTGTGCTCCTTTATCTCCTTTAATCTGCTCTTAAGATATTCACCCTTTTTAGATAAGTATTTTCCGTAAAGTCTTCTGGCCAGTACAGCTACATTATACTGGACTATTTCCGCAGGACAGCGAGCAGCACATAAACCGCACATTATACAATCAAAGGATAAATCTGCTGCTTGAGCAATATCACCACGTATTAGCGCCTGAATATAATCCATTACTTCCAAATCCTGAGGACAAGCTTTAGTGCAAGTATTGCAACTTACACAGCGGAAAGTTTCCGGATAAACTTCCTGAAAAGTAGAAATAGAAGGCTCTAATTCATTTAGATCATATAGAGCTTTATTTGCCGGGAAAAAGGGAATTTGAGCAAGGTACATATTTGGCACAACTACAGTTTGACAAGCTAATCCCGTCTTTATTTTATAGTCGTCCGTAGTCCTATAAACAGTAGCGCAGGCGCCACAAAATCCCTCTCGGCAACCACAGCCCCGTTTCAATTGATATCCTGCATATTCTAAAGCTCCCATAATAGTTGATCCTTCGGGCACCTCATACTTCTTACCCATAATATATAAAGATATCATTTTCGCCTTTTGAGGTTGAGTTTTTTCCTCTTTTTTCATTACACTCTTGTTTTCTTCCATTTTTTCACCCCCTACTTTAAACAGTAAAAATATTTACCATTTCAAATATTTGTCTTTTGCTAAAATTATTCTGCTGCATTGCTCCCGAAGGGCAGGCAGCGCTACAAGTACCGCATCCCTCACAAATAACTGGATTAACCTTGGCTTTTTTTGTTATTAAATCAAGTTCAACGGCATCGTAAGCACAAATATTTACACAATTACCACATCCCACACAGACTTCCTCATCAACATTGGCTATATCAGAACACATATACATATAATCAGTAGCATAAACAACCTCTGGATAATCACTTACCAGCTTAACTATTTTTTCTACATCTACTGTACCTGCAATATTTAAACCACAGTGGCAAATAAAAACACCTATTCTATTCATTTTACACTCCACCTATTAAATGTTTACTCTTTAATAAAGGACGAGGGTCAATAAAATTTAATTCAAATCGGCAAACTTTTTCATCAAGACCCAAAGAAAGGGCTAGAAGCTGAGTAAAATAGAATACTGGTACACTTTTAAAATCTGGAAACTTCTCTTTTATCTCTTTTTGCCGATTATCTAAATTAAAGCCACATAAAGGACAGCTTAAAACAATTGCTTCTGCCTTCTGACTAATAGCGAAGCTCAAAATATCGTAAGCCCGTTCAACAACCAGATTTACATTTACCACAGTATTATAGGAGCCGCAACACTCTGTTTCATAAGGATAATCAATTGCTTCCGCACCCACAGACTCCAAGAAATCCTTTAAAATAGTAGGACTTTCAGGATCATCGAACCCCACCTCCGGAGGGCGTAAAAGCAAACAACCATAATAAGGGGCTACCTTTAACCCTTTAAGAGGCATCTTTACTTTCTTGGAAACCTGGTTAAAACCTACCTCATTTTTTAAAATCTCTAAAAGATGCAAAACTTCAACTTCTCCATTATATTTCACATCTTCTCTGTACATAAGATTATTAAGCTTATCCAATTTCTCTTTATCTTCTTTTACTAATTTATTCGCTCTTTTTAAAGTATGATAACACATGGAACAAAGAGCCACCACCCGGGTATCTCTCGCTTCTTTAACCCGAATGAAATTACGAATAGGGGCTACCTGATGAATTAAATCATCAGAAGTTAAAGAATAGACTGTTCCACAACAATTCCATCGTGGGAGCTCCACCATCTCTATACCCAAAAAAGATAAGGAAGCTATTGCCGAATCTTCAAAATTTTTTGCCATTGTTTTTAGAGTACATCCTGGAAAATAAGAGATTTTCATCTTTGCCCCTTTCATAAAATAAATTTAAATCAAGCACTAAATTTACGGAGACAGCTAACCAAAGCTATTTGAGGAACTTGAGAGAGCACTTCCTTAGGAATAGACAATGGACTAACATAATCTACATTTTTCCTGAGAGTAATCTGCCTGAGAGCTTCCATAACTTTTGCTAAATCTACTCCTTTAGGGCAGCGGGTAACACAAGTAAAACAGGAAGCACAAATCCAGATTGTTTTAGAATCTAAAACTTCTTTTTCCTGACCCAGTTGAACCAAACGAATAATCTCACAGGGAGATATATCCATCTCTGATATACTGGGACATCCGGCAGAACATTTCCCGCACTGATAACAAGTATAAATGTTCTCTTCGCTTAATTCTTCTACCTTGTCTAAAAATTTACTTTTGAGATTCTGAATAGAAATTTCCGTCCTCATCTCTACTCCTCCACTTTCATTGCTTTTAAAAAATCTTCTGAGTTAACACCGGGAGATTGAAATTTCTCCTTATCATAAAACTCATCTATTTTAGAGTTTAACCACCTTTTTTTTACGGATCTCCCCTTTTAATTTTCCCTCTAATCCTATGTTTTTGTTTTTTTCTCTTTCAGGGAAGATTACCTATTGCTCCTTATTAGACTATTTTACAAATTTATTTAGCGTACTTGGGCGGTTCCGTCTCATAAAAATTATTTCCTGCCGAATCTATCACCACAATTACTGGAAAATCCTCCACATAGTAAAGGTGAATAGCCTCTGCGCCTAAATCTTCATAAGCTACAACTTCTGATTTCTTTATGCTTTTAGCAATTAGAGCTGCCGCCCCACCAACAGCGTGAAAATAAACTGCGTTATTCTTTTTCATACTCTCAATTACTTCCTTAGAACGAAGTCCTTTACCAATCATCCCTTTAAGTCCTTTATCGAGGAGCGCTGGAGTATAGGGATCCATGCGATAACTTGTAGTTGGACCGGCAGAACCGCAAGCATAACCAGGCTTAGCAGGAGCTGGACCAACATAGTAAATAATCTGATTCCTAATCTCAAGGGGTAACTTCTCTCCTTTCTGCAGAAGAGAGAATAACCGTTTATGTGCTGCATCTCTACCGGTGTATATATACCCGGTAATACTTACCATATCCCCCGCTTTTAAATTAGAAACCACCTCATCCGTTAACGGAGTAACAATCTTTACAGTTTTTGCCATTTCTCATCCTCCTTTACAAAATCCCTTCTGCATGACGAGCTGCGTGACAGCAAACATTCACCGCTACCGGCATACCAGCAATGTGCGTAGGAGTATATTCAATATTTACTGCCAACGCTGTAGTTCTTCCGCCTAAACCCGCAGGTCCAATTCCTAAATTGTTTATTCGTTCTAAAATCTCCTTTTCCATCTGGGCGTATCGTTCATTCTGATGGTGTTCTCCAATTTTACGAAAAAGTGCCTTTTTAGCGATAACCAAAGCTTTATCTGCAGTCCCCCCAATGCCTACACCTACGATAGTGGGTGGACAAGGGTTAGGACCAGCCTTCTTTATAGTATCTACTACAAAATTTTTAATTCCTTCTGGTCCATCAGCAGGTTTCATCATAGCTAAGGCACTCATATTCTCACTGCCAAACCCCTTAGGAGTAACCATAAATTTAATCTTATCTCCAGGAACAATATCGGTATATATAATCGCTGGGGTATTCGTTCCCGTATTTTTTCGGGCAAATACCGGGTCATCTACAATAGATTTCCTTAAATATCCTTCCATATAAGCTTCCTTGACTCCTTCATTAACTGCCTCCCGGAAATTTCCCCCTATGATATAAACCTCCTGACCCAGCTCCACATATAAAACAGCCAAACCTGTATCCTGGCAGATAGCAATCTCTTCCCCTGAAGCTATTTTGTAATTCTCGATTAACATATCAAGCACTGAACAACCAACCTCTGAAACCTCCCTTTCTCGTGCTTCTTTTAGCGCGGTTAGAACATCTTCTCCGATATGGTAATTTGCTCTTAAAAATAGCTCCTTAACCTTCTTTTTAATTCTTTTCGCCTCTATCTTGCGCATTTATCTATCTCCTTTTTCCCATTTTACAGTTTTTTATTCTGGAGGAAGCTGAATAAAACCTTTTTCCATATGAAGTTTGGTAATCCCCTGGGACTTTTTTATAGCTGAAGAAGCAAGTTCTCTTAACTCCTCCTTACTCCTCTTTATTCTGGCTACTCCCTGCTCTATGGCCTTCAAGCCTACGGCT
>JAHJOY010000339.1 GCA_018819665.1 bacterium | reverse complement strand
GGTCATATTTTTTAAAATAAGCGCTTAAAATGGCTTATTTTAGATGTAGGTGAAAAGCCTATTTTATAAGGGGTTCATAATTCCCACTCCCCTATATGTAATTCCCACGAAAGTGGGAATCTATCTTTCCCCTTCCATCCAAAAACCAGAAACTTTTTCTTTTAAAAAGAAGGATTTTTTAAAACCTTTGTCGTATTAGTATTAAGGTGTAGAAAAATTGAAAAAGACTAATTTTTTTGACCGCTAGTGGCGATTCAATAAGGTAAATATTCTTGAAGTGTGACAAAGAACCGTCCCCTGACACACATTCTTCTGTGTAAAAGCACACCATTTTGGTGCTTTTTACTAAAGGCTGAGAATAGATAATAATGAAAACTAAATTTTAGATTATATTTTACTCCAAAGGAAAAAAACGATAGAATAATACTATGAAAGAAAAAATTAAGGAAAATATTTTAGAAAAAGTTATATCTAAATTTAAATTCCCTCTTAATATGAAAAGAATTGGGATAGATATTGGTTCTGATAACTTAAAAGCAGTTGTGATAGATGGAAAAGATATCACCACTTATCTGAAAAAGATCAATGGAAAACCAATTTATGCTTTAAAAGAAACATTAGATGAAATTATCACAAAACACAGTAATGAGGCTTATCTTGGTGTAACCGGGGTTAATTCAATTTCTTTAGCAGATGTTCTAAATGAAAAACAAATGATAAGCGAACCGATTACAATTAAAGGGGGCATCGCCTTTCTTGATTTAGACATTAAGGAAAATGAAGAATTTGCAGTAATTGATATTGGAGCCTCCAATCAGAGATATTATGAATTTGGAAAAGATAAAAATAGTGGAAGATTATTTTTAGAACATAATTGTTTACAGGATAAATGTGGTGCTGGTTCAGGTTCATTGCTTGAGCATATGGCTAAGAGATTTGAATATGGTTCAATAGAGGAGCTGTCTAATGTTGCTAATCAAACTGAAAAAACTATAAAGCTCTCTGCAAAATGTGGTGTATTTCGTGAATCTGATGTTGTGCACCAGCAACAAAAGGGAACTCCAAAAGAGGTATTGGCTGCTTCACTTTATAGAGCCTCTGCAGATAGTTTTAAAACCATTCTCTCAAATGGAATAATACCTGAAGGAAGGATTATTCTTATTGGTGGTCTCTCACTTAGTAAAGTCTTTGTTAAACATCTAATAGATGTTTGCAAAATCTCTTCTGAAAGTGTTATTATTCCAAAACAAGGATTACATATAGGTGCAATTGGTGCAGCAATTTATGGTCAACAGGTTTATTTGAATAATATAATAAAAAAATTAGAGCAAAAATTGACCAAACCCTTTAACTATGAATCACAGGGTCCTCTAATCCTCAAGAAATCCATAATTATGAAGCCAAAAGAAGATTGGCCTTATGGTGCAGATGTTCCTTTAGCTGGCTTAGGAATTGACATAGGCTCTGTTAGTACAAAGGCTGCATTAATAGCAAAAATTAATGGTAAGTTTAGATTGCTTGCTTATCACTACAGGAGAACAGAGATAGACCCTGTTGGGGCTGCAATAGATGTTATAAACAAAGTATATAATCAGGTTATAGAAAGGGGCTATAAAATTGAGAAAGTTGTTGCAGGAACAACTGGGAGCGGAAGGCAGCTTACCGGTTTTATAGTTGGGGCTTCTAAAGAACATATTGTTGATGAAATCACTGCACAGGCTGCAGGCATAAAAACAGTCTATCCTCAAAAAGAGTTTAGTATTATCGAGTTTGGTGGTCAGGATTCAAAATTTATTAATATCAACCAGGGCGTGGTTGTTGATTTTGCAATGAATAATGCATGTGCTGCTGGGACCGGAGCATTGCTTGAAAAATATGCCATGCGCAGAGGCATTAAAATAGAGGATTTTGGAGATATTGCATTAAGAGCAAAGAATCCCCCTGATATTGATAGCACTTGTGCGGTTTTATCAGAGCAATCAATAATAAAATATGAGCAAAACAATGTATCTTTAGAGGATTTATGTGCTGCCCTTACATTAGCAACTGCAAGAAACTATTTAGCAAAGGTAGTTAGCGGCAGCGAAATAAAAGAAAAGGTTGTTTTTCAGGGTGCAACTGCATTTAATCTTGGACAGGTTGCTGCTCTTGAAACTGTTCTTGGAAGAGGAATAGTTGTACCTCCTTGGCCGCATATAACTGGAGCAATAGGTGCAGCAAAATATGCACATGATACCTCTAATTTAGGTGGTTTTAGGGAATTTAAAAAAATATCAAATCTAAAATACAATGTAGGGCCTTATGAATGTATAAATAAAGGGTGTGGAAATGACTGCAACATAACAATGGCTAAGATCGGAGATGAAGAGTTCTATATAGGTGATAGATGCCAGAGATATAGTGCAAAAAAAGATGAGAAAAAAATAAAGCCACCCAATTTATTTAAAGAGAGACAGAAAATAATGGAGGATGCATGCAAATGAAAGTTGGAATTCCAAGGGGCTTATTATTTAATGATTTCTCGCCCTTGTTTATTCCTTTTTTTAAGTATTTAGGAATAGAAACTGTTGTTTCAGATGAAACTAATAGAAAGATAATAAATCGTGGTCTAGAGATAGTACCAGCAGAATATTGTTTTCCAACAAAGGTTGCCTATGGTCATGTTGACAATCTACTAAAAAAACTAAAAAAAGATGATTTTATTTTTATTCCCTATATTGCAAATACAGGAGAACCAACTGGCAGCTATAAGTATTGTGTTACATGTCCATGGACACAGTCTGCACCAGATCTCATGAAATCTGCACCAAAGCTTGTTAAAGAAGGCCTTAACCTAGAAAACCTTGTTTCTCCTTCACTGTTTTTTGATTGGGGATTAAATCATATTGAGGATCAGATGAAGAAAGCTGTAGCAAAGATGGGTCATAGCACCAAAAATGTTAGGGCTGCGCTTCAAGAGGGATTAATAAATAAAGAAAGGTTTGATAAGAAAATTGAGGAAAAAACAAAAGAAGTCTTTGATTCTATTAAAAAATATAAAAAAAACGAACCTGCTTTTTTGGTGATGGCAAGACCGTACACAGCTTATGATGCAAATGTTAATAATGATATTGTCAATAAAATTTTAGATGCTGGTTATCTGGCAATACCTCTTGAACTTGCTCCCATAGGATCAATAGATATTTCTAAACAAATGCCAAAAATGTACTGGATACAGGGTCAAAAGAAGCTGGCTGCAATAGAATTATTAAATAAAAATAAAAACCTGTTTGGAATTGATATAACCTATTTTGCCTGCGGTCCTGATACCCAGATAAACCAGCAAATGAGATGCAGAACACAAAAGCCATTTTTAACAGTGGAAATGGATGAACATACTGGAGATGCTGGAATTGATACTAGATTACAGGCATTCTTCAATACAGTTAAATCTTACTTAGGGATAGGAGCAAAGCAGACCAGCAAGGTTTTTAGTGTAAAACTAAAGGGTCTCGATAAGATTAAAGGCAAAAAAATTCTTGTTTTTCCTCCAATGTCAGAACATAATTATGCAATATCCTCTGCTTTAAATGCCTATGGAATTCAATCAAAAGTTTTAGAGGTAAGCCCTGATGAAACCCTGGAAAGAGCGAGAAGCTGTACATGCGGTTTAGTATGCACGCCCTATCTGCATACTACAGAGGCTATGCTTTATTTTATGCAAAAATCAGAGTTTGATCCAGAGAAGTTTGCCTTTTTTCAGGCAACAACTGAATGCGGTCCATGTAGACTAGGACAGTATGCAAGCCTAGAATCACTTTTATTCCAGAAAAAGGGAATAGATGTTGATATAATAACAGGGGGTGAAATAGGAAGTGAGTTCAATCTTGGCATACCCTTATTAATCAAGGCATGGTCTGGTATGACTGCAGTTGACCAGCTTGAAAAAATGAGAATGCACACAAGACCCTATGAGGTTAATAAAGGAACCTCAGATCAAATTTATGAGAAATATCTGAAAAGGCTTCTTGATTATTTAGCAGATCCAAAAACTAATCTTGGGAAAATGAAAACCTATTTAACTATTGAGAAGGCATTTTTCTCTAATTTATTTGATAGAAACTCATCCCCTATTGAAGAAATCCTAAGAAAAGCTCAAGAGGAATTTTCTCAAGTCAAAAGAACTAATGAAGAAAAACCAAAGATAGGCATGGTTGGCGAGTTCTATGTAAGACTTCATGAGCCAGCTAACCAAAACATTATAAGAAAGCTTGAGAAAAAGGGAGCAGAGGTTTGGTTAGCTCCAGCAACAGAATACCTTACTTATTCTTATTATCTTAATTCTGTTTCTGCCAGAGAAAAATTCAGCTTAAACAGAAAAAAAGAGGATTTAAGGGAATGGTTTTTGAAATCAATATTATACAGAGTTATGATTGGTTATGAGCACAAGTTTTTTAAGGTAACCTTGCCATATATGCAAGGTTTTGATGATATACCTGCAAAAGAAATAGTTTTAAATGGTGAGAAATATATTAGACATTATATTGGAGGAGAGGCCATAGTAAGTATGGGAAAGGCAGTAGATTATGCCAAAAGGGGTTTGGATGGCATTATCAGTGTCATTCCATTTAACTGCATGCCAGGACTTACTGTAGCTGGTTTTATCCCTAAATTCAGAAAAGATAATAATAACATTCCCTTTGTGTCAATAGAGTATGATGGTTTTCAGGATAGTACAAGAGAAATCAGAACTGATACCTTTATTGCACAAGTAAAAGAGAGATATGAGAATAAAAAATATACAAAATCTCATTAAAAAAGATAAATCAATCCTATAACTGCTGAAAGAAAGCCGGCCGTGGGAAATGTTTTTCATCGCTTATACAAAAGTTGCAAAACTCGTTCACTACACTCCACCATTTTCTTAATTTTAGAACTATTTGGCATTTTACTGAAGGGCTTTTTTAGTTTTCATATTTTTTTAAAGTTGGATTTTTAGGAAAAAATGTAGTAATATTAGAAAATGCTTAGCCTACCCTATGAAACCTTGGGTGGAAATCTCAATTTTGATGATTAATTTGAAAAATAAAGCAAGGGGGCAAGTTTATGGATTCCGGAGAGTCTAAAGTAACAGTTAATTTTATTCAGGAGATCATTGATCAAGACAAAAAAACGAATAAATACCATGGAAGGGTTCATCTCCGGTTTCCCCCGGAACCTAATGGATACCTGCACATCGGTCACGCTAAGTCTATTTGCTTGAATTTCGGTTTGGCTGCACAAAATGGTGGTCTATGCAATCTCCGCTTTGACGATACAAATCCCAGTAAGGAAAGTTTGGAATATATTGAGTCCATCATTAGAGATGTTAGTTGGCTGGGATTTGACTGGGATGACAGGCTTTTTTATGCTTCCGACTATTTTGAAAAGATGTATGATTACGCCGTTAGTCTAATTAAAGTAGGTAAGGCTTATGTGTGTGACCTGAGTCCTGAAGAAATTAGGAAGTACCGGGGAACTTTCAAGGAACCGGGAAGAGAAAGCCCATATCGCAACCGTTCTGTGGAAGAGAATCTGGATCTGTTTCGACGTATGCGTGCCGGTGAATTTGCCGATGGTTCCCGGGTGCTGCGGGCTAAAATTGAAATGTCTTCACCTAATCTGAATATGAGGGATCCTATTCTCTACCGCATTTTAAGGGCTACCCATCACCGGACGGGGGATAAGTGGTGTATTTACCCTATGTATGATTATGCTCATCCTCTTGAGGATTATTACGAAAAAATCACTCATTCCGTCTGTACCCTGGAGTTTGAAGACCATCGCCCCTTATACGATTGGGTTCTCAATGCCTTGAATCTGCCAGATTTACCCCAGCAGATCGAATTTGCCCGCCTTAACTTAACTAATACGGTAATGAGTAAACGGAAGCTTCGCAGGCTGGTGGAAGAAGATTATGTAGCTGGATGGGATGACCCTCGGATGCCAACCATAGCCGGTTTACGGCGCAGGGGTTACACTCCGGAGTCTATCCAAAATTTCTGTGACCGTATCGGTGTATCTAAGAGTAATAGTATGGTGGATGTCCGTTTTCTGGAACATTGTATCCGTGAGGATCTAAACCTGAGGGCTTCTCGGGTTATGGGGGTACTGCATCCTTTAAAGGTGGTTATTGATAATTATCCTGGAGATATGGTGGAAGAGATGGAATCAGAAAATAACCCTGAGGATCCTACTGCCGGAACGCGCAAAATACCTTTTTCCAGGATTATCTACATCGAACGGGAAGACTTTCATGAAGACCCGCCGAAAAAGTATTTTCGTCTGGCTCCCGGTCGCGAGGTCAGGTTAAAGAATGCCTATATTATCAAATGTGAAGGATTTGTTCGGGATGAAAAAACGGGAGAGATAGAAGAAGTACACTGTACATACGACCCAGAAAGTAAAAGCGGTAAGCCGGGTGCTAAACGTAAAGTAAAAGGGACTTTACACTGGGTTTCCGCAGTCCATGCTTTGAAAGCGGAGGTGCGCTTATACGACCATCTTCTACTGGACCAGAACGAGGGAGCGGAAGAGCAGGAGGAAGAGAAAGATTTTATAAAACAGCTTAACCCAAATTCCCTGGAAGTGTTAGCTGATTGTTTGGTGGAACCCAGTTTAGCGGGAGCGGCTCCCGGAAGCAGATACCAATTCATGCGAAAAGGTTATTTCTGTGTTGACCCCGATTCAACGTCGGATAAGCTGATGTTTAACCGAATTGTATCTTTACGGGATACTTGGGACAGGATCCTTAAAGCTGAAAAAAATTGAATAATATGAGCTAATCTGTTATAAATAGATAAGTAAAAAGTTGTTTAAGGTGAAAAATATTTATGGAATTTGTAAAAGATAAAAGAATGAATTTTATTATAAGCATGACTATTGGCCTTGTGGTTCTGTTTTATGTATTGAGTAAGCTAAAGTGGTTATTCATTTATTTTAGTTTTGCCTTGATGCTAGCTTATTTCTTCGACCCTTTATATAAATTTCTTCTTAATAAGAAGGCCCCGAAAGTACTGGCCATTATTATTGTCTTTGGTATTATAATTGCCTTGTTAATCCTAACTATATTTTTTCTAATTCCCAGCGTGATTAATCAACTTAATATTT
>JAHJOY010000338.1 GCA_018819665.1 bacterium | reverse complement strand
TTCTACTATTTTAGCAGCCCTACTTTTCTTGTTCATCTTTTCTATTTCTTTTTACTCTTTTGCTGATAATAATGATGAATCTATTGCTCATAAAGTAACTAAGGGTGATACTCTATGGAGCATCTCCAAACAATACAATATATCCTTGGAACTAATCTTGGCTCTTAATAATATTAAAGATAAAGATACTTTATCCATCGGTCAGATAATTAAAATCCCTCGAGATAATCTCCCTGCCGCTGATTATACTATGTATATCGTAGAAAAAGGAGATACTTTATGGACAATTGCCCAAAAATATAATCTTTCTGTAGATCTAATTCTTGCCACCAATAACATTGCTAATTCGGAATTAATTTCTATAGGGCAGGAAATGAAAATATCTTCTTACAAAAATAATGTTGCCGAAACAAATATTGTTAACCAGGAGGTTATTGATCAAAAGAATACTGACATTAATAATAATGTCAGTCAGCCCGAAAATGCAGAACCGATTGTTTATACAGTTAAAGCAGGTGATAATCTATGGAATATTTCTCGAAAATATGGAGTTTCAGTGGAAGTTATTATTGATATAAACAATCTCGGGGATAAAGACCTCTTATCACTTGGCCAAAAATTAGAAATCCCCGCAATAGGAGGAGGAGTATCTAACTCTAACCAGAAACAGGAACCAACCATTTTAAATTATACGGTAGTGAAGGGAGATACTCTGTGGAGCATATCCCAGAGATATGATGTAAATATGAGTACCATTATCTCTACCAATAATTTAAAAGAAATATCTCGACTATCTATAGGTCAAAAATTGAAGCTGCCCATAACTAATATGGATATTGCCAAAGCAGAAGGATATAGCCAGGAAGCTGCAGCGGAGGAAATAATTTATTATGTAAAAAAAGGAGAAAGCCTCTGGAGTATTTCGCGCGAATATAATGTAAAATTAGAAGCTATTATAGCAGCTAATAGTATTACTGATGCTTCCAAAATTTCTGCAGGACAGGAATTGAGAATTCCTAATGTACCTGGGGCCCGCAGCAATATATATAATTTTATCTGGCCGGTAAGGGGAAGGATTGCTTCTCCTTATGGGGTAAGAGCCTTAAACGGAAGGAAAGAATTTCATGCTGGTATAGATATTAGTGGTCCTATCGGGACTAATATAGTAGCTGCCGAGAGCGGCAGGGTAAGCTATGCTGGTTATATGCGAGGATATGGTAATGTAATTATCTTAAGCCATGATGGGGGATATTCTACAGTATATGGTCATAACTCGGTAAATTTAGTTAAGAAAGGTCAGTATGTGAAAAAGGGAAGCATAATTGGCAAAGTAGGAAGAACTGGAAATGCTACTGGTTCCCACCTCCATTTTGAAATAAGATTAAGCGGCAAGCCGGTTAATCCTCTGTCATATTTAAAATAAGCAAATTGTTTTTAAGGTATCATCTGAGCATAATCTAAATTGAATTCACAACCATAATACAAAATAAAAAAGAAAGGAGGAAAATTATTTAAATATTTAATCGGGTATCTTAATTAAAAAGTATTAGAAAGGAGAGTAAATATGAAAAGTAAATTGTTTGTAATTTTATTGTTAACAGTAGGATTAGTATTTAGTGTAGTTGGAGCGGCTTCTGCGGGAAGCACTCTGGTGTTCGGCAGCAGTGGAGATGCGGTTAGATTGGATCCTGCAGATGTAACCGATGGAGAATCCATCCAGAGAATGGATAATATCTTCGAAGGCTTGGTTGAATATGAAGCAGGTTCTGTATTGATACAACCTTGTTTGGCTACCTCCTGGGAACCATCCGCAGATGGGACAGAGATTGTTTTTAACTTGAGAAAAGGGGTTAAATTCCATGATGGCACAGATTTCAATGCAGATGCAGTAGTCTTTTCCTTTGCCCGCCAGTATGACTCCACCCATCCCTATAATCAATATGGTGAATGGGCTTACTGGGGATATATGTTCGGTGATGTAGATAAGATGGAGAAGATTGATGACTATACGGTAAAATTTGTTTTAAAAAGACCGAATGCTTCTATAATGACCAGTCTCGCCATGTTCACGGTTAATATAGTAAGTCCAACTAATGCAGAAAAATATAAAGAAGATACCTTCAAAAATCCCTGTGGAACCGGTCCTTTTAAATTTGTGGAATGGATAAAAGACGACCATATTACCTTAGAAGCCAATGAGAATTATTGGAGGGAAAGACCCAAGCTGGATAAATTAATCTTCAAAGTTATACCTGACCCTTCAGCAAGGCTTATGGCTTTAGAAGTAGGCGAAGTTCAGGGTATAGAATATCCCAATCCCGCTGACTTTGAGAGGATAAAGGCTAATAAAGATTTAGTACTTATGAGTCAACCAGGAATGAATGTCGGGTATATGGCTATGAATACCGGATACGGATATATCGATGCTAATAAAAACGGAGTGCGCGATATAGATACAGAGCCTCTGGTTAAAACCCCCGGATATTATGAGCCCCTTACCGAGAAAAAAGTAAGACAGGCTATTAATATGGCAATTGATAAGCAATCAATAGTGGATAATATTTATATGGGAACAGCAATTAAGGCTACAAATGGAATGCCTCCCTTTATGCTGGGCTATAATGATGCAATAGATGATTACCCTTATGATCCTGCAAAAGCTAAACAATTATTAACCGAAGCAGGATATCCGGATGGCTTTGAAGTCACTCTATATGTAATGCCGGTATCCAGACCGTATATGTTCGATCCTCCCAAGATTGGTGAAGCTATTCAAAGTTATTTAGCTGCAGTGGGCATAACTGTAAAATTCTATCAGGTTGATTGGGGAACCTATCTTCAGGAAACCGAAGAAGGAAATCACCAAATGTGCCTTTTAGGGTGGACCGGTGATAACGGAGACCCTGATAACTTTATGAATGTATTATATGGGGCTAATGCCTGTTCTATTGGTACAGCTGGAAACTATGCTTTCTATACTAATAATACTAACCAAGAATTACTTTCCGCAGCTTTAGCTACTTATGATGAGGAAAAGAGAGCAGCATACTATAAGAAAGCCCAGGAAATGATTCACGAAGACGCCGGTTGGGTTTATTTAGCTCACTCAACCCAGAATGTAGTCTTTAGAACAAATGTAAAGGGTTATGTCCTTAATCCTACTTCCAGAAAATTCTTCTACCCGGTGTGGATTGAATAGAAAAAACTCTCTTGGTTTTGATTTTTCGTTAATGAGGTAAGGGGTGACTGAGTCATCCCTTACCCGGTTAAGAAAAAAATGTGTCTGAAAAGGCACATTTTTTTCTTTTTCTTGCATTGCATTGATTAAAAAGTATAATAATATAAGTGTGATTAAAAAGATGATAGGAATTAGTAGATGAAGTGGTATATTACTAAAAGATTATTAATGTTGATTCCAGTACTATTAGGAGTTTCAATTCTCGCCTTTTCTTTAATTCGTTTAGCCCCCGGTGACCCGGCAGTAACTATAGCCGGACAACATGCCTCTCCTCAGGTTATCAGTGCCATCAGAGAAAAATACGGGTTAGATAAACCTCTCACTACTCAATATTGGGTCTGGCTCAAACAGGTCTTGCGAGGAGATTTAGGTCGTTCTATAGTTTCGAATGAATATGTAACTAAAGAGATATTGGAAAGATTTCCTAATACAATCGAGCTTACTATGTTTGCCATGATTTTTGCTATAACCATCGGTTGTATTGCGGGAATTATCTCTGCCTCGAGACAGTATTCGGTTTTTGACTACAGTTTTATGGGGCTTGCTATCTTCGGGGTGTCGATGCCTGTTTTCTGGTTGGGGATTATGTTGATGATGATTTTTGGGGTATATCTGAGGTGGCTGCCTATCAGTGGTCGGATAAGTATGATGATATCTTTCCAGCGCATTACCGGTTTTTATCTGTTGGATAGTCTTATTACCGGCAATTTTGCAGCTTTTATAAGTTCGCTTCGTTATTTAATCTTGCCTTCTGTTGCTCTGTCTACTATACCTATGGCTACTATTGCCCGTGTAACCAGGTCAAGTATGTTAGAAGTATTAAGGCAGGATTTTATCAGAACAGAAAGAGCTAAAGGATTATCAGAGAGAATGGTAATTTATAAACATGCAGTAAGAAATGCTATGATCCCGGTAATTACCGTAATCGGATTGAATTTTGGTTTACTATTGGCCGGTGCAATCTTAACCGAAACTGTCTTTTCCTGGCCGGGAATCGGAAGGTATGTGGTAAACGCAGTAAATATGAGAGATTATCCTGTGGTACAGGGATGTGTATTATTTTTTGCTTTAATGTTTGTCATTGTGAATTTAATAACAGATATTGTTTATGTTTATATTGACCCAAGAATTCATTACGGATAGGTAAAAAAATGGAAAGAACAAGAGAGAATAAAACCCAAGAGTTAGTAAGAAGGCTTAAATATAATAAATCAGCAGTCTTTGGACTGGTTATTGTTATTATACTCATTTTATGTGCTATTTTAGCTAATTATGTTGCTCCTAATAGCCCTACTCCTTCTCCTCCGGAACTTTTCAAGGCTTTAAAACCGGGATTCTGGAGTGAAGATGGAATAGAAGGTATGCCCTTAGGGGCTGATGGCCTGGGGAGATGTGTTTTAAGTAGAATTCTTTACGGAGCCAGAGTCAGTTTAACTGCAGGTTTTGCAGCAGTAGGAATTGCCATGTTCCTGGGAATAACCTTTGGAGTACTTGCAGGCTATTACGGTGGTTGGATAGATGCAGTAATTATGAGAATAGTTGATATTATGTTTGCCTTCCCAGCATTGTTACTGGCTATTGTAATTGTAACCGTTCTGGGTCAGGGATTGGATAAGGCAATGATAGCAATAGGTATAGTCTATACCCCTCAAATGGCGAGGATTATCAGAAGCTCGGTACTCTATATTAAAGAGATGGAATATATTGAAGTCCAAAAAGCAATCGGGTCGAGTGATGCAAGAATTATCTTTCGTCATGTCCTACCAAATAGTATAGCCCCGGTTATTGTATACGGCACCCTGATGTTAGCTACTGCTATTTTAGACTGTGCAGCTCTCGGCTTTTTAGGGTTAGGCGCTCAACCCCCCACTCCGGAATGGGGCGCTATGCTAGCTAAAAGCTATTCTTATATTGTGAGTGGAGCATGGTGGGCAGCAACATTTCCCGGAATAGCAATATTATTATCTGTTATAGGCCTCAACCTATTAGGAGACGGTTTACGAGATATTTTAGATCCCCGACTTAAAACTTAATGGTGGTACAGGGGACGGTTCTCTGTTTCATCAAAGAATTATTAAAAAATTGTTTTGAAACGGAGAACCGTCCCCTGTTTCAGAGATAAGTTAATTAAATTTATAAAATAGGATAAAACAAGGCAAGATATGAAAACATTACTGGAGATAAAAAATTTAAAAACTCACTTTTTTACCCATGA
>JAHJOY010000337.1 GCA_018819665.1 bacterium | reverse complement strand
GAAGCAAACGCCACTTATTGTGGTAACTGTAAGGAACTTTTAATTAAACGAACAGGTTATAATATTATTAATGTGGGTTTGGATAAAGATGGAAAATGTAAATATTGTGGTGAAAAGGTAGTTCGTCTTTAGCTGTTAGGAATTGGTTTTCAGTTTACAGTTTTCAATTATCAGTTCTTAGTAATTAGAGGTGTATTGCCATATGCCTTTGTAATAAATTAATAGACAGGCGAGACGCCTGTCCTACGAAGGGCTAATTTATTTTGAATTTATTCTTGGTATTCTCTTTACTTGAAACTCGAAATCTGTAACCTAAAACTTATTGTTTATTTTTCTTTCTTAACTCGATACCCGATACTGTATACTCAATACTGTTTTTAAAACTTGACTTTTAACCCCCCACTTTGTTATATTTATCCTTAGCGGGTTATTTACTTCCTGTTTCGGAGAGTGTACCTCTTTTTTTGTAAAAGCAAATTCTATTTTTTCATTTTTTCAACCAGGGATCATAAATTTGGAACACCCTAATATTTTTTATGAATTTCTACTACTTATAAAAGAGGCAAGATAAGTAAGCATAAGGAGGTAATGGACTTAAATTGATTTAACTTGACATATACCCAGCTTAAGTATCATTATATCGTAGTTTTGCCCTTATAATAGTCATCAAAGCATTAAGTATACAAATTAAGTAGAGGATAATTATATACATTATGTATAAGAAAGGTGTCAGATTAGTTTTAACCTTCTTTGTGCTCATGAGTTTCTGGTTGGTTCTTAGCCAAAATCTTCAACCAACTTCATTGCTTATTGGTGCTCTCTTTTCGTTTCTGGTTGCCTTATTGAGTTTCGATTTCTTAATTAAACCAGACGAGGGCATTCGTGGTAGAGCTATTCGAACGATCTGGTTGTTATTTATTTATGTTTTTGTTCTACTTTACGAGATGTTTCTTGCCGGCTTTGATGTAGTCTATCGAGTTATAACTATGGATATCAATCCAGAGGTGGTTATGATAAAGACAGATATAAAATCAGATTTAGGTATCGTGCTATTAGCAAATTCTATAACCCTAACACCTGGCACTATCACCATCGATATCGAAGGTGATCATCTTTACGTCCACTGGTTGTATGCACGTACAACCCATTTTGGGCATGCAGCAGAGTTGATCAAAGGGCGGTTCGAATACTGGTTAAGGAGAATATTTACATGACTGCTGTGACCATTATTATTACTGTATTAGGTATAACTGCTTCACTTACTCTTTATCGGGTCATTTTTGGGCCTACACCATGGGATAGACTAACAGCCGTTAATCTTATCTCGTCTAAAGTAGTTATGATCATGGTAGCTGCTGCAGTATTCTTCGAACGAAGGATATATCTGGATGTGGCACTGGTATACGCTATTATAGGTTTTGTAAGCATAATCGCTATTAGTAAATTTTTAGAAGGTGAGGATACCGACAGAAAATGATAGCTTACCTATTTATATTTCTGGGATTAGTTTTTATATTTTTTGGCACACTGGGAATCATTCGTTTTCCTGATATTTACACTCGGTTACAGACCAGCTCAAAGTGCGATGCTGCAGGCGCCGTCGCGTTGCTTGTCGGTTTGATGGTGAGAGAGGGTTTAGATTCGTTATCCTTAAGGATATTAATAATATTGATGTTTTTATTGTTGACCAACCCGGTAGCCTCACATGCAATAGCACGCTCTGCTGCCATCAGAGGGATAAAACCATGGCGGAAGAAAAAGAAATGTTAAAGGGGGTAGCAGATTAGAGCTGCGAAATTATGCTAATTGTTTTCTTGATAATGTTACCTGTGCTTGCTTTAGTGGCACTTGAAATAAAGAATCTATTAAGTGCAGTAATAGTATTGTCTGCATTTAGTCTCGTGTTATCTTTGGCATTTTACTTTCTACATGCACCCGATGTGGCTATTGCTGAGGCAGCGATAGGCTCTGGATTTGCTACAGTTATATTCTTAATCGCTATCAAGAAGAGAGGCGTGCTTATCATGTTAACCTATCCGCATAGTCGCTTTTCCTATTATGATGATAAGGGTCGTCCAGCGGGTTTCGATTACGATATTTTATCACTATTCGCCAGAAAATTAGGCATCGAGTTGGAGGTAAGACACGTTCAGGATTGGCAAGAGCTCGTCCCAGCGCTCATATCCGGCAAAGGAGATGTTATAGGTGCAGGTATGACTCGCCTGGATGAGCGTATGAAGCAGATCTGTTTCTCTGATGGCTATTTCCCAACCAAAGTAGTAATAGTAACTAACAGAGAGAACACTGCACTGAACTCTCTTAGCGATCTAAAGGATAAAATTGTTACCTCCGTTAAAGATACCTCTTATCTGTCTGCATTGCAATCAATTGAAGGCATTAAAATTGATACTAACTTCTCCGACCCAAACACATTATTACAAGCAGTATCTGAAGGCAGAATCAACGCCGTTGCTGTTGACTTACCAGAGGCATTAATAGGGCACATATTTTATCCTAACCTGAAAAATGTCGATACCATTACTGGCTTGCAACAGTACGGATATGGTGTATCTAAAGATAAGCCAGAGCTGTTAGTCGAATTGAATGCTTTCTTAAAAGGGATCAACGAGGATGGCACTTATCAAAAGGTATATAGAAAATACTTTCATTAAATAATATTTTATGGAATAATGGATGTTCAAAGAAATGAAAAAAGCTTTTTTTATTATTATAATACTTGCAATGACCATATTGTTTATCTTATCTGTCGATATCGAATATGGCAATCCGAAGAACCTGGATGTCGCTAATTACTATATCGAGCAAGGTCTTTACGATACCGGAGCAATTAACCTGGTTGCGGCCATATATCTTGGTTATCGTGCTTATGACACCCTTATGGAGACAATAGTCTTATTCGTGGCAGTAGCAGGAGTTGTATTCTGTTTGCGGGGGAAAAGATAGATGAGGAGCTCAAAGATAATTAGGACTATAGCCCAGAAGTTATTTCCTTTCATCGTGCTTTTTGGATTTTATCTGATATCACATGGGCATCTATCGCCAGGTGGTGGTTTTCAAGGTGGAGTTGTGCTAGGTACAGCTATAATACTTTTAGCGCTCTCTCATAGCATAGAGCAAACGGAAAAGAAATTTAAGAGCAGATGGCTAAACATGTTGGAGAAATTAGGGATATTAACCTTAATCTTTTTGGGTTTTCTGGGTATATTTCTAGGCTACTCCTTTCTAGGCAATTTTCTGCCATTAGGCAATCCGGGCCAGATTGCTAGTGGCGGGTTGATGTTGCTTCTTAACATAGCCATCGGCATCAAAGTAGCTGCGGGTGTTTCAGTTATATTCTATGCATTAGTTAGGTATAGAGGTGAAATATGAATCCAGTAAATATCAGCCTTTTGGTCTGTATGATTGGCTTGTATGGTGTAATGAGTAAAAACAACTTGATAAAAAAGATCATGGGGCTAACCATAATGAATGGTAGTATTGTACTATTTTTCATAAGTATCGGCTACAGGAAAGGTGGCTTGGCGCCAATATTGGAGAAGGGGACGACTGGCGGTAACCCCACTACTATATTTGTTGACCCATTACCTCAAGCACTGATGCTTACTGCAATTGTGATCGGTATTTCTGTGACTGCTTTGGCATTAGCGCTGATCGTAAAAATCTATTCCAAATACAAGACTTTAGACATCCAGCAACTCTCAAAGGAGCGATAATTATTTGGTAGTTCATATCCCCATTCTGATCATAATATCACCGCTTCTGGCTGCATTTCTTGTGTTGCTTACCAGAAAATATAAGATTATATTATCGATTGCTAGTCTTATAGCTTCAATCGTGTTTATATCAATCCAGTCTTCTCGGATTCTATATGGTGATAAGATAACCTACCATCTTGGAGGTTGGCAAGGTCCGTTAGGTATCAATTTGGTGGTAGATGAGTTAAGTCTTTTCTTCTCCTTGATAGTACTGGGTTTAGGGCTATTAATAGTTGTATACTCTATACCTGAGAGGCACTATGGCAGGACATATTATTTTCTACTGCTTATTTCATTAAGCAGTATGATTGGGGTCATTTATACTGCTGATATATTCAATATGTACGTCTTCTACGAGCTTTTATCGCTGGCTATGTATTTGCTCATTGCCTATCCTAAGACAGGAGTGACTTTAAGGGCGAGCTTTAATTACCTTATTATGGGCGGTGTGGGGTTATCTTTCTTCCTGTTAGGAGTTGGCTTTCTTTATGCTATGACTGGTACACTGGATATATTTCATATAGCTGAAAAAATGTCGGTGGCATTTAATTCTAACACGCGAATGGTGCTAATGTCCTTTGTGCTCATAGCTACTGGTATGGGCATAAAAATAGCTATGTTCCCACTTCACGGATGGTTACCAGATGCACATTCTATGGCACCATCGCCTATTAGTGCATTACTTTCCGGTGTTACCGTGAAGATAGGTATATATGTCTTAATTAGAGTGACCTATAGCATATTCAGTGCAGAAACATTTTTTACTATTAGTAGTCACGCTATATTAATGGTTCTAGGTGCAGGTACACTTCTATTTGGTGCAAGTATGGCACTGGTACAGACAGACTTGAAACGATTACTGGCATATTCGACTATTAATCAGCTTGGGATTGTGCTTATCGGGTTGGGCATCGGAACTGAGTTGGGACTTATTGGCGCGTTATTTCATGTTTTAAACCATGCTATAATGAAGAGCACTCTATTCTTTTGTGCAGGTATAATGATTGCTGAGGCTGGTACGAGAGAGATAAAAGGGCTTAGTGGATTTAATAGACAACAGCCGGCTATAACCTTTGCCTTTGTCATAGCTTCATTAGGTATGATCGGTATACCACCTATTAACGGCTTTGCAAGTAAATTGTTGATATGCTTAGCAGCTATAGAGGCTGGTTACACTGTCCTTGTAGTGATCATACTTGTGGCGAGTGCGATTTCTGCTGCATATTATTTTCGTGTGATACAAGTACTTTTTAGTAGCCCACTGGAACATAGCCCTATACCTACTCATGGAGAGGGGCAGGTGGTTCATAGAGGTAATTTCTTTAGAGCCTGGCCGATTTATATTTTGACGGCTGGATGTCTCTTGCTTGGACTTATACCAGCTCTGGGCATATCCCTGGTAAAACCAGCGGTGGGATTGCTCTTATCCCATGTCGTCCCATAAAAAATAAGTATCGTTGTGTATAGAATATTATCTAAAGGTGGTGAATTTCCAGTTTTGAATTCTAATCTTCCACTTTTAACTGTAATTATACCCCTTTTTTTGTCTTTAACTGTGGTGTTGTTCGTCAGGGGACGATTCAATCAAGCTCAACAGCTTCGGCTGATACTAGTCATTATTTTTCTTGTAGCGATAGCGATGGCTTGTTTGCTTGGACTCATGTTATTTGAGATTCTCAAAGGCAATACAATTTATGGCGTTTTTTTGCCACAGGTAGCTCCCTTTGGACTACGTCTCCAGGTAGATGGACTAAGTATTATTATAGCTATAGTTAGCTTCTTGTTATGGCTTGCGGTCTCTATATATTCCATAAGCTATATCAAAACCGATCTGGTTAGGTATTATTCTTTGCTGTTGATATTACTGGGAGCCGTTCAAGGCACGGTATTTGCCAAAGATCTTATAAACTTTTATGTGTTCCTTGAAATGACAGCTGTGGCTACATATTTTCTCATAATACATAAAAAGACTGTTGTTGCATTGCAAGCTGGCTATAAATATATACTCATGACTTTAATCGGCGCTTTTCTCATTTTATTATCTATCATTTTGATTTATGTAGAAACGGGTAGCTATGAAATGACTGGGGTTAATAAGTCTGGTGTCCCCATAGTGCCCATACTATTCCTGGTGGGTTGCTTTATCAAGGCTGGTATAGTCCCATTACATACCTGGCTGCCAGATGCACATCCTGCTGCACCATCGCCTGTCAGTGCCTTTCTGTCCGGTATGATGATAAAAATAGGCGCTTATGGCATAATAAGATTTATCTTCCCTATGTTGAACTTCGATTTACCTGCAACCAACTTTGGAGAGCTATTAAATATACTAGTTATATCTGCTGGTGCAGTTTCTATGCTGATCGGTGTGCTCTTAGCTTTGGTACAAACAGATGTTAAGCGATTATTAGCATATCATAGTATAAGCCAGATGGGATATATCCTCTTAGGTATAGGGCTGGGCACTGAACTTGGCCTGGCTGGTGGGCTGTATCACCTGGTAAACCATGCTCTGTTCAAAGGATTGTTATTTCTGTGTATGGGTGCAGTTATTTATTCGACTGGCATGAGAAAGCTTGATGATTTAGGTGGCTTATGGAAGAGGATACCGATAACCACGTCCACTTGCATTATTGCTGCCTTAGCTATTTCGGGCATACCACCGTTTAATGGATTTGCAAGTAAGACAGTACTTACTGAAGCTATAGCTAATTTTGGTTTTGTACTTAAATTTGTGATGATGGTCACTGCAGCCCTAACCTTTGCATCTTTTCTTAAATTAATAGGCTATACCTTTTTCGGTGAATCTAAAAAGCAGTTGATAGCCGCTAAAGAAGCACCAATACTAATACTGTTACCCATGATAGTGCTTGCGATTTTATGTGTATTTTTGGGAATATATGCAAAGTTTGTGCTGAATAGTTTCATAACATTTGCAATAGCTGGGCTAGTTCAGCCCCGATTGATTTTAAAGGTAGAATTCTGGACTCAAGGCACAGCTTTAGATACTTTATTTATAGTAACTTCAGGCTTCGTTGCTTATATTACGGCATCAAA
Organism: bacterium; assembly: GCA_018819665.1. GTDB lineage: Bacteria > Atribacterota > Phoenicimicrobiia > Phoenicimicrobiales > Phoenicimicrobiaceae > Sediminicultor. Next base: position 1,643 of record JAHJOY010000337.1, on the reverse strand, counting down.
GCTAGGGTTAATAGGTCGAGAAAAGAAAGAATTTAAGATAGGCAGCTTTATGGCAAAATTGGTCAAATATTTAAGTATAGATAGAATTTATTGTAATATTGCTATATTAGCAGATAAGCTATGTAAAAAGCTCGACAGTGTACACTCACAAGATTTAAATATACATCTATCCTGGGTGATACTGACTTTGATTACATTATTTGTAACATTATTTTTTGTAATAGTTTAGTTTTTAAATTTTTCTCTTTCTGCCTTATACTCAATATTTCCTATTACATCCTCATATATTTAATGAGATAATTTTCTACCTTTAAATATAGAGGAGATTAGGTTATAATTAAAATAATTCGAAGTATTTTTTATTTGAGGTATTTATAATGTTCAAAATATATTTTTAGTGAGGTAATTCGGAATATTTTAAGAAATAAAAATATATGTGAAAAAGGAGAAATAGGAAATGTGGGGAGATTTTCTATTCGGGTCATTTTCAAAAAATATAGGAATTGATTTAGGTACTTCCACCACCCTTGTATATATCAAGGGGAAGGGAATTGTCTTATACGAACCGTCAGTTGTTGCTTTTAAGGATGGAGGGAATAGGATATTAGCAGTAGGGGAGGAAGCGAAAAAGATGCTGGGGAGAACTCCCCGAGGTATATTTACCGTCAGACCCTTAAAAGAAGGGGTGATAGCTGACTTTGAAGCTACTGCTGAAATGTTAAAATATTTTATTAAAAAAATTCATAATCCTAATCGTTTTTCAAGGCTATCGGTTGTAATTTGTGTTCCTTCCGGGGTTACGGAGGTAGAAAAAAGAGCAGTATCAGAAGTTGCTTATAAATCCGGAGCGGGACGTGTGTTTCTGATAGACGAGCTTATAGCAGCAGCTATTGGTGTAGGACTTCCTATATTTGAACCTATGGGAAATTTGGTAATAGATGTAGGGGGAGGAACTTCCGAGGTAGCCATAATATCTTTGGGAGGAATAGTGGTAAGCGAATTGAGTCAAGTTGCCGGGGATTATATCAATGAAACCATTAGTAAATACGTTAAACAAGCACATAATTTATATATTGGTGAATTAACTGCTGAAGAAATTAAGCTTGGTTTATCCGCAAATAAGGCAGATGGAGAAAATGGTGATTATGAGATTAGGGGGAGAGACAAAGTTGCGGGTCTTCCTAAAATAATTAAAATTTCTAAAGATGAATTAAGGGAAGCCCTTTCTGAACCCCTAAGAATAATTGCTAATACAGTGAGGATGGTTTTAGAAAAAACACCTCCTGAATTGATCTCAGATATTGTGGATAAAGGAGTGATTATGACTGGTGGAGGTTCACTTTTAGTAGGTTTACCAGAACTTTTACAAGAAGAGATAGGTATTCCAGTTTTTGTATCTCCAAAACCGGTATACTGTGTTATTAAGGGGATAGGGAAGGTTTTGGATGATTTTAATTTTTACCAAAGGGTATTGATTAGAACAGCCAAAACAGTTTAAAATAGTCGTTAGTGTATCGTATCGTGTATCGCGTTCGTATTTAAATGGCAAAAAGAGAGAAAACCTACGATCTGGAACATACAAATACTTACTTATCATATATTACTCATCACTGTTTCTCTCTGGCTTCTGACTTCTATTTTCT
>JAHJOY010000336.1 GCA_018819665.1 bacterium | reverse complement strand
TTCATAATGGGAAAATTTCAAACTAAAAGTTCCTCTACCTTGAGTGATTGACCTTAAATCGATAGCATATTTAAAAATCTCTGCTTGAGGTATTTTGGCTTTAATAGACTGTTTCCCGCTTGAAGATTCTTCCATACCCATTATTTTTCCTCTTTTACTATTCAAATCTCCGATTATGTCTCCCATATATTCTTTTGGCACTATTACTTCTATATCCATAATAGGCTCTAATAAGACCGGGTTAGCTTCTACCGCTCCTTTCTTAAAAGCCATCGAACCGGCTACTTTGAAAGCCATTTCTGAAGAATCTACCGGATGATAACTGCCGTCATAAACAGTAGCCTTTATATCTACGGTGGGATATCCTGCCAATACTCCTTTTTTCATCGCTCCAACCACGCCTTTTTCCACTGCAGGACGATACTGACGCGGAATTACTCCCCCAACTATTTTATCTACAAATTCAAAGCCCTCTCCCCTGCCTTTGGGTTCAAGTTCTAACCAGCAATGTCCGTACTGCCCTCTGCCGCCGGATTGCTTCTTATATTTTCCTTCAACTTTAACATTTTTTCGAATAGTCTCTTTATATCCTACTTTAGGAGTACTCTTTTCCACCTCTACTCCAAATTTACTTTCCATGGTATCAATTATTACTTCCAGGTGGGATTCTCCCATGCCCGCTAATATACTCTCTCCGGTATCTTCATCCCGATAAATTTTAACCGTAGGGTCCTCATCAATTATCTTACTTAGAGCGGTACTTAATTTATCCTCATCCCCCTTAGTCTTGGGAGAGATTGCCAGCAGCATTATTGGTTCGGGATATTCTATTTTTTCAAATAAAACAGGAGTATCTTTATCACAGAGAGTATCACCGGTAACAGTATTCTTAAGTTTGGCTACAGCAGCTATATCTCCGGCATAAACCTCAGAAATAGAGCGTTGATTCTTACCCTGCATTTTATAAATCTTTCCCACTTTATTATCTACACTTTTTGAAGAATTATAAATATTTGAATCTTCGGGCAATTTCCCTGAATACACCCTAAAGTAGGTTAAGTTTCCCACGTAGGGGTCTGCTACAGTTTTGAAAACAAAAGCAGAAAAGGAGGAATCAATAGTATTTTCTATTAATTCTTCAGAAGAAGTTTTTACATTTTTCGCTGCAACAGGAGGCATCTCAGATGGAGAAGGAAGGTATTCGCCTATAAAATCAAGAAGAAGTTCTATCCCTAAATTCATGGTTGCTGAGCCGCAAAGAATAGGCACTGTCTTTCTCTCTTTTATCCCTTGTTTTAACAAAGAAGCAATCTCCTGATTGGTCAAACTTTCCCCATCTAAATATTTCATTAAAAGCTCGTCATCAAATTCAGCTACTGCTTCTACTAGTTCCTTCCTATAAGATTCTGCCTGTTCTTTAATATCCTGAGGAATTTCCTGTTCTTCAAAAATTGGTTTACTCTCTCCTGATTTTTTATAAATAATAGCTTTCATCTTTATTAAATCGACTACACCCTTGAAATTTTCTTCTTTACCAATGGGTAACTGTATTGAAATTGCGGATGAACCAAAAATTTCATTAATTATATCTTTTACTCGGTAAAAATCAGCTCTTTCCCGATCCATTTTATTTATAAAAAGAGCTCGGGGTAGTTTGTATTCATCAGCAAAATTCCACACTTTTTCAGTCTGCACTTCTACTCCTGATACCCCGCATATAACTATTATGGTACTATCTACAACTCTAAGACTTAATTTGGTGTCAGTAATAAAATCAAGGTAGCCCGGGGTATCGAGAATATTTACCATCAAACCCTTCCAATTTAAATAAGCTAAAGATGAATTGATAGTTATTCCTTTTTTTATTTCTCTGGGGTCATAATCTGTAGTAGTATTACCTTGTTTGATGTCTCCCAATCTGGTAATCATTCCTGAGTCATAAAGCAAAGCCTCGGTAAGCGAGGTTTTTCCAGAATCACCATGGCCTACCAAGGCAATATTTTTTACTTTATTAATATCATATTTGGTCATACAAACTTGTCCTCCTTATCCTTGGTCAATTTTCTTATATTTGATTTATTGATTTTAATTCTATCAGATATATTTAAATATATCAAAGAAATTGGCTTACAAATTAAAATTAAATTGTATTTTTTTTAGTATTTCACCAGCATGATAGGAACTGCGTACTAAAGGGTTTGAGGCTACGTATTTAAAGCCTAAAGACATCCCTATATTTTGATATTCTTCAAATTTATCGGGATGGATATATTCGCTGACTTTTAAATTGTGAGGGGATGGCTTTAAATACTGGCCTATAGTTAAAATATCACAATCTACTTTTCGTAAATCTTTCATCGCCTTAATAACTTCTTCCTTTTCCTCTCCTAACCCTACCATAATCCCCGATTTAGAGATAATATTTTTATCCCGAATCTTAATCTGTCTTAATAATTCTAAGGAACGTTTATAAACCGCTTTTGGCCTTACTAAATTATATAAGCGAGCAACCGTTTCAATATTATGATTTATAACTTCTGGCTGAGCATCTATTATTTTTTGAAGTGCTTCCTTGGAACCCTCAAAATCAGGGACTAATACCTCTATGGTGCTTTCAGGAAGTACCTTTTTAATCTCTATAATGGTCCGGACAAAGTGTTCTGCTCCGCCATCCGAAAGGTCGTCTCTGGTTACAGAAGTAACTACTATATGTTCAAGATTTAAATGTTTAGCAGCTTGTGCAATATGATAAGGTTCCTCCGGGTCTAAGGGGAGTGGTTTCCCTTTTTCTACAGCACAAAACCTACAGTTTCGTGTACAGATATTCCCCAATATCATAAAAGTAGCTGTTCCTTTTTTAAAACACTCGCCTCGATTGGGACACAGGGCACTATCACAAACTGTATGTAAATTTAATTCTTTTAATAATGAATCCATCCGCTCTAAAACTTTTTGGTCGGGTAATTTTCTTCGTAGCCAATAAAGATGTCCTTTTTTATCAGTCATTTTTATCTTCCTTAAATAAATTTAGATATGATTCTTTAATCGTTTGAAGCATTTCTTCATTATTTGTTTTTTCCCTTAATTCAAACATAAATACCCCTTGGTAATTAATTTCTTTTAAGCCCTTTACAAATCCTTTCCAATCTATATTGCCTTCAAAAGGCAGAGAATGGTCATCACTCTTTCCGAAATTATCATGAATATGCAAATGACATAAATAATCTTTTATTTCCGGCAAACACTCCACAACTCCACTATGATTATAAAGAGAAGAAGTTATGTTGCAATGTCCGGTATCCAGACAAATTCCCAGATTTTTCGAATTAAATTTTTTTATTATCTCCAGAATTTCAGATATACTATCACCGGTCTTTCCGGGTAAAGTATTCTCTAAAGCAATCTTAATTCCCCACTGTTCACAAAATTTTAATATTTCTTCTAAGCTTTGTTCGCTCTTTTCTCGACGCGCTTTCCTCGTTTTCTCATCTTCAATTTCACTTCCCGGATGAACTACTAAAATCTCTCCGCCTAATCTTAGTAAGGCAAGAGCTGTTTTTTCCACTTCTCGGACAGACCATACCCGATCATATTCCTCAATCAAGGAAATATCTGCTCCGTGAGTAGGCATATGCATTGATGTTACTTTTATTCCATTTCCTCTAAATTCTTTAGACATTTCATCCAGATATTTGGGATCATGATAATTGAAATGCCCTTCTTTCGGTTTTACCTCAATATATTTTATCCCA
>JAHJOY010000335.1 GCA_018819665.1 bacterium | reverse complement strand
TTATTTATATATTTTACCACAATTTCTTCCTATCTTCCTTCTTTTTTTAATCAGAAAGTATCAAGTATATAGTATCGAGTATCGAGTTAAGAAAGAGAAAAGAAGATACAAAAAAGTAATATTCTTCTTTCTATCTAACTACCCCACTAAAGTTTACACTAACTCAATCAGAAATTAGAAGATTATTTTTACACTAGTAAAACTCTCATCTCCCCCAAACATTCACAATTATTACCCCAGCCAGAGCAAGAGACCCTCCCACTAATGATAAAAAGAAAGGTATTTCCCCTAACCATATCCAGGCAATTAATATGGCTAATACCGGGGATAAATAAAGATAGCTCGCTGCTAAAGAAGCTGGAATTCGAGAAAGGACATAGGTCCAGGTAATATAAGCTAAGGCGGCCGGGAAAATACCCATATAAATAATGACCAGTGTTGCCTCAATCGGTGCGTTTTTAATATTCTGAAATAAACCTCGTGAAAAAAATATTTGGAAAAAAGTACCGCTCCAGATTGTATAAGTGACAAATTTTAAAGGAGAATACTTTTTTAAATAAGGTTTTTGTAAAACAAAATAAAAACTCGTACTGATGGCAGCTAATAAAATCAAAAAAGCCGCTGGTTCAAATCTAATTCCTTCACCTTCTCCCCTGGCAACTAAGCTTACTCCCAAAAAACTGATTAAAATTCCTACCCAACCCCAGGGTTTAATCTTTTCTTTCAAAATGAGCATAGCAAGAATAGCGGTAAAAATAGGGGCAGAGGCAATTAATAGACTTGCAGAACCAGCAGTTACTTTTAATTCTCCAAAGGTGAGGGCAAGATGATAGACGGTTATCCCGATAAAGCCAAGAAAAAATATTGCAGGTAGGTCTTTTTTTTCAGGTAAGGGCATCCGGGTAATTATTGCATAAACTGATAAAACTATTGATGCAGTCAAAAAACGAAAAAGCACTAAATTTTCAGGACTGTAGGCTTTTAATCCCACCCTTATACCGGCAAAGGCAGATGCCCAAAAAATTAGAGTAAATGCTATTGCCATTATAATGCGAAAATCAATAGCAATTTTCTCCTGCCTACTATCTTTGCTCATATTTTATTTCCTTTATTAAAAATATTTGATTACTATTATTATTTTCAATTCGTTATCTTTATAAAAAAATGTGCCATTAGGTTAGCATATTTAAAGGTTAAATAGCAAATAAAAGCATATCACACTTCTATTAATATGGTGATTTAAAACAAAATTTCTATTGAAGTTTACTTTTCTTTTCTACCACAATCCCCTTCTGTCTTCCTTTCTTTTTTAAATTCTTCTCCACATAGATCGCTTTTCCGGTAAAAGGGTCCCTTTCAGTATAATACATCAAAGTAGAATAGGTTGAAGGGGTGGGAGTAAATATTTGGACTTGTTCCGGATTGAGCTTTAGCTCTTTAGAAGTATATTCTTTTAATCTGTACATATCTTCTTCCCTGCATCCCGGATGAGCTGCTATCAAATAATAGGTTAAAAATTGTTTCTTCTTCTGTTCTTTATTTATCTGTAAAAATTTATCTCTAAATCTTTTTAGATATCCCTGGTCAGGTTTGCCCATCTTTTCCAATACATTATTTTCCGTATGTTCAGGAGCAATTTTAAGCTGACCTGAGATGTGATACTTAACTAATTCGCGTAAATACTTTTCTCCATATTTTTGGTCACCCAATAACATATCATAGCGTATCCCTGAGGCAACAAAAACCTTTTTTACCCCCTCAATCTGCCTTATCTTCTTTAAAATTTCCATCTGTCTTTTATGATTTATCTTTAGGCTCGGGCAAAGCTGCGGATACAAACACCTCTTATCAGCACAGCTTCCTGACTTTAATTTTTTCTGGCATTCTATTCCGTACATATTGGCTGTGGGCCCGCCCACATCTAAAATATATCCCTTGAAATCCCCCAATTTGGTCAATAATTTTGCTTCTCTTAAAATCGATTTTTCGCTTCTTCCCTGGATAACCCTCCCCTGATGGACGGTTATGGAACAAAAATTGCACTCCCCATAA
>JAHJOY010000334.1 GCA_018819665.1 bacterium | reverse complement strand
TTATTTATATTATAAATTATAATTTAATGGGATTTAAGCAAGTGGGAAATAATAAGAAATATTGGAGGAAAATTAGATACAAATGTTATGCCAAATATGCAAGAAAAAAGAAGCTGCCATAACTTTCACTAAAATCGTCGGAGGGCAAAAAACAGAGATTCATTTATGCAAAGATTGCGCCTCCACCTTTAGTGATAAATTTTCCATATTTCCTCTTCCCCAGTTTGACATTAATGATCTATTGGCTGGCCTGTTAAATGCTATAGATCTTTACCACAAAGAGGAAGGGGTTATTCCGGGTAAAGAGATAGAGTGCAGCAATTGCCATTTAACCTATGATGAGTTTAAACAATCTGGAAAATTAGGCTGTAGTGTGTGTTATCACGATTTCAGAGAACAATTAATCCCTCTTTTAAGAAGGTTGCATGGAAATAGTGAACATGTGGGGAAAATACCGCGACAATCTAAGGGTAAATTGAATAAAATTAGGAAAATCAAACAACTCAGGAAGGAATTGCAAGAACTGGTATTAAAGGAAGAGTACGAGAATGCAGCAAAGACAAGAGATGAGATATTGAAGCTTGAAGGAGTATTAAAGAAAAAAAATGCAAAATAAAGATAAAAGTATAATATTACAAAATCTAAAAGAATCTTCAGCTGAGTGGATTAACGGGCAAGGCCCTTTATCGGACATAGTGATAAGTTCGAGAATTAGATTGGCACGAAATGTAGAAGGAATTCCTTTTTCACCACGAGCTGAGCAAGCGGAATTAAAAAATATATTTGAGCTTAGCCGACTGATTGTAGAAGAAGATTCCCTTTTTAAGGATTCTAATTTACTTTTATTGGATGAATTGACTCCCCTGGAGAGTCAATTTTTAGTGGAAAAACATCTAATTAGCATTTATCATGCTCAAGAGAAACGTCCTTACCGAGGGTGTGTTTTTAATCAAAAAGAGACATTAAGTATAATGGTTAACGAAGAAGATCATTTTCGAATTCAATATTTACTTTCAGGGTTGCAATTAAATAATATTTGGAAACTTATTAATGAGATTGACGATGAAATTGAAAAAAAGGTAACTTATGCCTTTAGCGAAAAAGAAGGATATTTAACTTCCTGTCCTACTAATGTAGGAACCGGGATGAGGGCTTCAATAATGTTACACCTTCCGGCCCTAGCAATGGTAAACGGTATAAATGATATATTAAAAGCCATATCTAAAATAGGTTATGTAGTGAGAGGATTTTATGGAGAGGGAACCGAAGTAATGGGAAATTTATTTCAGGTTTCCAACCAAATTACTTTAGGTCTTTCAGAAGAAGAAATTATTGACAATTTGGAAAAGGTTAATCAACAGATAATAAGCAAGGAACAGAAGGTAAGGAAAGAACTATTATCTAATTCTAAAAGTCAGTTGGAAGATCAGGCATGGAGAGCTTACGGTATCTTAAGTAGTGCCCGCATCATATCTTCGGCGGAAGCAATGGAACTTTTATCTAAATTAAGGTTCGGAGTAGGGTTAGGGATAATTCCCCATCCTAATTTAGGGACTTTAAATAAATTAATGTTACTAATACAACCAGCCTATTTGCAAATGTTAACAGGCAAAGATTTAGATCCTTTTAGCCGGGATTTGCAAAGAGCGGTATTGATTAGAAATGAGATTAATCGTTAGTTGTTAGTATATAGTATTTAGTATATAGTGAAGAGGAAGATAGTGGAGCGGGCAGTTATAGCGAAAAACGAAAAACGCAAAGCGTAAAACCAAAACTTAAAATTCAAAATTAAAGACAAAATCGACTTGGAGACTGGAAAAATAAACAGATAATAAGTAATGTGTAATAAGTGATAAGTAAATAAAATAGAATTCAGAAGCCAGATGTAGGGGCAGATTTTGGTGTAGCCAGGGAGATAAACATTTCGTTTATCATACTATACGCTAAACGCTGTACGCTATACGCTAAAGAGGTTTTGAGTTTTGAATTATGGTTTTTCGCTTTTAGCTTTAACTTTTTAGTTTAATAGCGAGATTGCAACGAGAAGCACTCAAGTAATATTGAGTGCTCCTCTCGCAATGACAAAAAACTTAATACACTCATGATTATAAAAACTGATAACCAATAACTGAAAACTTGTATTTAAAACTAACGACTATTCACTAACGACTAATTTAACTAACTAAATTGACTGGCAGACCGGCAGACTGGCAGACCGGGGGACTGGTAGACCAGCAGACTGAATTAATTGGTGAATTGGTCAATTGGCGAATCGGTTAATTTGTCAACTGTTACTAGCTAACCAAGTAGTATAAAATTATTTACTAAAATGGAAGGATGTGCATAAAGAATGTTTAAAAGATATACCGAAAAAGCAAAGAGGGCTATAATGATAGCTCAAGAAGAAGCGATAAACCTAAATCATGACTACATAGGGACTGAACATATTCTTATTGGTTTAATAAAAGAAGAAGAAGGAGTTGCCTCCCAGGTTTTAAGACAATTGGGGGTAAATGTAGATAAAGTAGTAGAAGAGGTAGAACGATTAGTAGGAAAAGGTGAGTATCAGCAAGTAGGTGAGATTGCTTTTACTCCTCGAGCGAAAAAAGTCTTAGAATTAGCCTCTCAAGAGGCAAGTCAATTAAAAAATAACTATATTGGCACCGAACACATATTATTAGGGTTAATAAAAGAAGGAAGCGGAGTAGCGGTTAGAATTTTAGCAGACTTGGGTATTAATCTGGATAATGTTTATTCTGAAATTATGAAAGTTCTAATGGAGGGTGAGGCTCAAGGTTTTCCATCTGCTCCAGGAAAAAGAATAACGAAAACTCCTGCTTTAGATGAATTTGGAAGAGATTTAATTAAATTAGCCCAAGAAGATAAATTGGATCCGGTTATTGGCAGGAGCACGGAAATTCAAAGAGTGATACAAATTTTAAGTAGAAGAAAGAAAAACAATCCCTGTATAATAGGAGAGGCCGGGGTAGGAAAGACGGCTATTGTAGAGGGTTTGGCTCAGAAGATAACTAATAATGATGTTCCGGAGATATTAAAAGAAAAAAGAATTATCTGCCTTGACCTGGCTTTAATTGTTGCTGGCACTAAATACCGAGGTGAATTTGAAAAGAGATTAAAGAAGATTGTTAAAGAGGTTCAGGAATCAAATGATGTCATATTATTTATTGATGAAATTCATACCCTGGTAGGTGCCGGAGCAGCTGAAGGAGCAATAGACGCTTCTAATATACTAAAGCCTGCTTTAGCAAGGGGAGAGCTTCAAGTTATTGGTGCAACTACTGCCGATGAATACCGCAAGTATATTGAAAAAGATGCTGCTTTAGAGCGAAGATTTCAACCTATTTATATATCCGAACCTTCGATAGAAGAGACTGTTATGATATTGCAAGGACTTAAGGACAAGTATGAAGCCCATCATAAAATAAAAATTACCGATCAAGCATTAGAGGCAGCAGCACATTTGTCAGCTCGTTATGTTTCGGGTAGATTTTTGCCGGATAAAGCTATCGATTTGGTAGACGAAGCGGCTTCCAGGATTAAATTACAAAACACTATTTCTCCACCCGACATGAAAGAAGTAGAAATGAAATTAAATAAAATAAGGAAAGAAAAGGAATCAGCAGTAAAATTGCAAGAATTTGAAAAAGCAGCTCAATTAAGAGAAAAAGAAAAAAAGTTAGAAGCTGAACTCCAAAAGATGAAAGAAAAATGGGAGGCCAGAAGAATGGTTAGTAAAGTGGAAGTTACAGAAGAAGATATTGCAGAAATTGTATCCAGCTGGACCGGGATTCCAATTTTTTCTCTTAAAGAGGAAGAGGCACAAAAACTACTTAGAATGGAGGAGGAATTACATAAAAGGATAATTGGACAGGATGAAGCTATCATATCTATTTCTAAAGCCATAAGAAGAGCTCGAGCTGGGATGAAAAGCCCCAAACGTCCCATTGGTTCTTTTATATTTTTGGGACCTACCGGAGTAGGCAAAACAGAATTAGCCCGTACTTTAGCAGAATTTCTTTTTGGTGATGAAAATGCATTGATTAGCTTAGATATGTCAGAATATATGGAAAAATTTGCTGTTTCCCGATTGATTGGAGCTCCCCCTGGTTATGTGGGGTATGAGGAGGGAGGTCAATTAACTGAAAAAGTTAGAAGAAAGCCTTATTCGGTAATTCTATTAGACGAGATAGAAAAAGCACACCCCGATGTCTTTAATATATTACTGCAAATATTCGAAGATGGTAGATTGACTGATTCCCAGGGGAGAGTAGTAGATTTTAAAAATGCAGTTATTATTATGACTTCTAATGTTGGGGCTACCCTGATTAAAAAAGAAGCCACTTTAGGATTTCGGGGGACCAATGAACCTGAAGAGATTTCCTATAAAGAGATAAAAAATAGAGTAATGGGGGAGTTGAATAAAACCTTCCGACCGGAATTTTTAAATCGAATTGATGAGGTAATAGTCTTTAAATCCCTTACTAAGGAGGAAATTAAAAAAATAGCCAGTCTAATAATAAACAATGAAGTAAAAAAATTATTAGAAGAGCGAAAGATTGACCTGGAAACAACAGAGGAAATTAAAGAATTATTGACTAAAGAGGCTTATGATTCTAATTTTGGAGCTCGTCCTTTAAGACGGACCATTGAAAGATTAATAGAAAATCCTATTTCTGAAAAGTTATTGGCTGGTGAATTTGAAGAAGGGGATTGTATATTAATTAAGGCGAAGGACGGGAAAATAATGTTTTCTAAAAAGAAAAAATGACCAGATTAAGATAGAGGAGCTAAAATGGGGAAAGAAGAAAAAGCTTTTTTTCGGTGCCAGCAATGTGGCTATGAATCTTCCAGGTGGTTAGGGCGTTGTCCTGATTGTGGAGAATGGAATACTTTAATTGAAGAAGTATTTAAAGAAGAGAAAAAATATTCCCTTCATCCTGAAGGGCATTCTATACCTTTACCCATTAGTAAAATTGAGCTAGAAGAAAGTAAATCGAGATATAAAACAGAAATTTCGGAGTTTGATAGAGTATTAGGCGGGGGGATTGTCCCTGGTTCCCTCATTTTAGTTGGGGGAGAACCGGGCATTGGAAAATCTACCCTTCTTTTACAAATAGCCAATTCCTTGAGCAGTAACTGTGGGGTAATATTATATATTTCTGCAGAAGAATCACTTTATCAGATTAAATTAAGAGCCGCCCGATTAGGTGTTCTTGCGGAAAAGCTTTTTTTAGTTTCTGAAACCGATATAGAAGTTATAAAAAAACATATCAGTGAAATTAAACCAAAAGTGGTTATTGTAGATTCTATCCAAACTATTAATGATTACGAGATTAGTTCCTCACCGGGAAGCATTAGTCAGGTAAGAGAATGTACTGCTCAATTAATGCGTTTAGCCAAGAGTAAAGAAATTTCTGTCTTTATTATCGGACATGTAACTAAAGGAGGGATACTAGCAGGGCCTAAAGTTCTTGAACATATTGTGGACACTGTTCTCTATCTGGAGGGTGAACAATACAATATTTACCGGATACTTCGTTCTACAAAGAATAGATTTGGTTCTACCAATGAATTGGGGATATTTAAAATGGGAGAGAAAGGTTTGATAGAGGTATTAAATCCTTCCGAATTGCTTCTTTCAGAAAAACCTTCTCATGTTTCTGGTTCAGTGGTGGCAGCTACCTTTGAAGGAAGTAGGCCATTATTGGTGGAGATGCAAGCGTTGGTGAGTTATAGCAACCTGGGCATACCTCGAAGAATGACTACTGGCGTAGACTATAATCGGGTTTTACTTATCCTGGCGGTTCTCGAAAAAAGAGTGGGATATTCCTTGCACTCTCAAGATGTTCATGTAAATATTGCGGGTGGGATAAAGGTATTAGAACCTGCCTTAGATTTAGCTATTATTATAGCTGTAGCTTCAAGCTTTAAGGATGTGCCGATTGATCCAGCTACAGTTATATTTGGAGAAGTAGGGTTGGCTGGAGAAGTTAGGATGGTGAATCAGGTAGAAAAACGGATACAGGAAGTATTTAAAATGGGCTTTAAAAGATGCATTATTCCAAAAGGCAATTTAAAGAGCTTAAACAATTTTTCATCAAAAAAAGGTTTAGAGATTATAGGAGTAATAACTGTTCAAGAAGCTATCAACCTTGCCCTTAATTAGCTAACCAACTAACTAAGTAAGATTATAAATACCTAAAGTAGAGATTCTTTCTTCTTCTTTTTTAATTATTTCATCA
>JAHJOY010000333.1 GCA_018819665.1 bacterium | reverse complement strand
TAATTGTTTATATTTTACCATAGTTTAGATAAAAAATTTAGCATTTAACTAAATTTGAGGAGTTTCTTAATGAATTTTTGGACCAAAATCCGTCAATCCTTGTTTATCGAACAGAATGTTTCTGTATTATCAATAACAGTTCTGTTTATCCTGATAGCTTTTTTTAGCTGGTATCCCGTTCTTCCAATTTATCTTAGAGAATTGGGAGCAAACGATTTTCAAGTGGGTTTTTCGTATACCTTGCTTGCCCTATCTTATACTTTAATGCAATTTTTAGGAGGGATACTCTCTGACCGTTTTGGCCGCAAATTGTTAATAATTATTCCAAGTTTTTTCTTTCCTATCTTATATTTTTTAGCTGGCAATTCTTCTTATTGGACTACTTTAATACTTTTTCTTATCATCACTAATAGTTTAAGTGCTCTTCAATTACCTTCTTTCTATTCGATGATTGCCGAATCTGTTCCAAAAAATAAAAGAGGTATAGCTTATAGTGGATTTGAATTATTTGTTATTTTGGGAATTACTATAGGCCCGGCTATAGGGATGATGTTGATTCCCCGAGTAGAAATCAGATACCTGTTTTATTTTACTTCTTTTGTTACTTTTTTATGTGCCATAGCCAGAATACTCTGGTTAAAAGAAACTCATCATTTTCATACGAAAATTAATAAATTTGATTCTTTTAAAAATTTATTTAATAAAAAGATGTTGCTTACCATCTTAGCTCTTTCTTCCCTCTTCCTTTTATTCAACCTTACCACTCATGGACCTTTTATATCTTTATATGCTAATGAAGTAATGAATTTGGATAAATCCAAAATCAATTTGCTTTTTGCATTAGGAGGGTTCGCAGCAGTTATATATAGTCTATGGGGAGGAAAAACTATTGATAAATGGGGCAGTAAAAAGATGTTATTGTATAGTGCGACAGGTCTGGGAATATTTATAATCCTGTGGAGCTTAAGTTCCCCTTTATGGCCGGCTATTACTGTATTTGCTATATTATATATTTTTTCCCAGAGTTGTCATATTGCTTATGGTTCTTTTCTGGCTGATATTACTCATCAACAATCAAGAGGATTGGTAATTGGTTTTATCGGTACCTGTACTGGCTTAATCGGATCTATCGGACCTTCCCTGGGAGGATATCTAAAATTCCAGTTTGGTCCCTCATCACCCTTCTGGGCTGGATTAATATTTGCTTTGATAACTTCTCTCTTACTTTTAAAAATAAAAGAATAAAAAATATTATTCTCAACAAAAAACTGTTTTGAAATTAGTTTATAGACTAAAATGGTGATAAAATATATCAGAAAAAAGGAGGATGAAGATGGGAAAATTAAATAAAAATGAAGTAAAAAAATATAAAGCAATATTTTTTGATTTTGGAGGAACATTGATGTGTGCTGAAAGTGACAATGTCGCTCATTTGCATATGATGAAAGAGGTTATTCAAAAATACAACCTTCCTGCCTCCCCGGAAGATATGGTAACCAAATATAATTCCTTTCTCTTTACCAAAGAAATGACTTTGCGGGATGCCGACCCGGAAGAAAAATCCTTTACACCTCTTCGAGAATCTACCAAAAAATCTTTTAAAGGGGTACTTGCAGAATATGATATCCAACCTTCGAAAGAGGATTTTCAATGGTTTAGTAAGTTATTCTTCGAAAATCACAAAAAGTATATAAAATTATTTCCTGAAACTTTATTAATTCTTCGGGAATTAAAGAACACTGATCTTCATATGGGAATTATAAGTGATATCGATGATGATTTTCAAGACTTTCAATTCAAGGTCTTTGGAATTAGTGAAATATTTGACTCTATCACTACTTCTGAAGAAGTTCAATCCTATAAACCTGAATCAAAAATTTTCCAAGTTGCTCTTAATAAGGCAAGATGCCAGGGGGAAGAATCCATTATTATCGGTGATTCTTATAAAAAAGATATTATAGGCGGGAAAAATATGGGGATGACTACCATCTGGATAAATAAATTCTCTGGAGATGATGCTGATAAGGATGAAGCGGACTTTGTAGTCAAACATTTAAAAGAAATATCCCCTATCCTGGGTGGACTTATTAAATAACTTCAACTCTATTTCTGCCTTTTCCTTTAGCTTGATAAAGGGCTTGATCAACTTTATATATTAAACCTTGCGGGGTAATGTTTTCCTGAGAGCAGGAGGTTACTCCTAAACTCAGGGTTACTTTCTCATTAGGATGGCTCTTTTTATTTATAAAGTTATAATCCTCAACTTTAATCCTTATTCGTTCGGCTATTTTGTGGGCTTCTTGCATATTGGCTTCGGGTAGAATAATAATAAACTCCTCACCTCCGAATCTTCCTGCTATATCTACTTCCCGAATATTAGATCGTAAAATGTCTGCTATATTTTGTAAAGCTTTATTACCTTTTAAATGGCCATAAGCATCGTTAAATTCTTTAAAGTGATCTATATCTGCCATAATTAAAGCCAAAGGGTGTTTAAATCTTTGGGCTCTTTTTACTTCTTCTTCCAATCGATTTTTGATATATCTAAAATTATAAAGTCCTGTTAAATCGTCAGTAATAGCAAGCTGCTTTATTTCCTGATGTAGCTGAGCATTCTGAATAGCTATAGCAGCCTGATTAGCAAAGATAGAAAGAAGCCGTAAATCATCTTTATTAAAAAAATCACCCTTTCTTCTATTATCTACATTAATTACTCCAATAACTTGGTCTTTTATCTTAAGGGGAACACTTATTATTGATTTTAATTCTTCATCCACATTTTCAAACTTTTTAAACCTTGGATCTTTTTCCCCTTCTTTTACTAACAAAGGTTTTCCCTCTTTAAAGACCCAACCAGCAATCCCCTCTTCTGGTGCTATTCGGACAGTAGAAACGGTTTTCTTGCTTA
>JAHJOY010000036.1 GCA_018819665.1 bacterium | reverse complement strand
CCAGTTGGGGTACCATTTCTTATACCGCTACCCTTAGACAGAAAAATTGTCCTCCCTGTTTTATTACTCATTTTGTGGAAGTCGAAGTAAATACAAGGACAGGGGAAATTAGTATACCAAAAGCAGTTATCCTGGGGGACTCAGGAACCATAATTAATCCTGATTTATGGGAAGGACAAATAATTGGGGCCTTCAGTAGAGGTCTTGGGTTTAGTCTTTTAGAAGAGACTAAATATAATTTAAATAATGGTAAGTTAGAATGTAACGGGATGATAACTGATTATAAAATTCCAACCACTCTTGATATGCCAAAGGCAGATAATATTTCCGTGCGATCTGCTCATACTTATGAACCAACAGGTCCCTTCGGGGCAAAGGGGATTGGAGAAGCAGCCTTAAGTTCTGTTGGTTCCGCTGTTGCAAATGCAATCTACAATGCTATAGGAATTAGGTTTTACGAACTTCCCATTACACCGGAAAAAGTTCTTAAAGCCTTAAAAGAAAAAGAAGCAAAAAATAAAGAAAGGAGGGGATAGAATTGCAGACCAATACCAAAATTTTAGCCCAGGAATTTGAATATTTAGCCCCCAAAACTTTAGATGAGGCTTTAAGTTTATTGGATAATTATAAAGATAAAAGTGCTAGAATATTAGCCGGAGGAACTGACCTGTTGGTTAAAATGAAGACCATCGATTTAAAAACTGATTATCTGATAAACATAAAAAATATCCCCGAACTTAATTTCATTGAAACAGCTGATGGATTAAAGATAGGGGCAGCCGTTCCTTTATCCCACATTGAGAGAATAGAAAAAGTTCAGGAAAGATATCCTGCTTTATACGAAGGAATCAAATCTATGGCGGCAATTGCCGTAAGAAATATGGGGACAATAGCGGGGAATATTTGCAATGCTTCACCCGCTGCTGATACCGTTCCTCCTTTAATTGCCTATGGTGCAGAAGTAAAATTAGTTAGCAAAAGAGGAGAGCGTACAGTTTTGGTAGAAGATTTTATAATTGGAGTGGGTAAAACAGTTATAGAAGCTGATGAAATGATTACCCAGGTGAATATCCCTGAAATAAAAAAAGGTACTGGAAGTGCTTTTTCTAAAAAGAGTAGAGTAAAAGCTGATATTGCCAAGATAAATCTGGCTGTTTACCTTGAAAGAGAAGGCAGTATCTGTAAAGATTGTAAGATAGTACTTGGTTCGGTTGCGGTAAAAGCAATTCGGGCAAAGGAGGCTGAAGGTCTTTTAAAGGGACAAACAGTAAGCACTTCCTTAATAGATAAAATAACTAAGAAGGTATCGGAAGAGATTAAGCCAATTGATGATATTCGTTCGTCTGTTGAATATAGAACTGAAATAGCTCGGGTAATGGTAGAGGATACGGTTAAGATTGCCTGGGAAAGAGCCGGAGGTGAATTGTAGAATGAAAAAAGTTGAGATAGAATTTACCATTAACGGTAAAAAGACAAAACTTTCTGTAAAACCCAATACCCTTTTAATTAATGTAATAAGAAATGAACTGTATTTAACCGGAGATAAGTATGGATGTGGTATCGGTGAATGCGGTGCTTGTACCGTTTTAATAAACAGTGAACCGGTTTTATCTTGCCTTACTTTAGCGGCAACTGTCGATGGCAAAGAAATTACCACCATCGAAGGGCTGGCAAAGGGAAATGAACTGCACCCCATGCAAATAGCATTTTTAAAAAATGCGGCAGTACAGTGCGGATTTTGCACTCCGGGTATGATACTTACCGCGGTCGCCCTCTTAAAAGAAAATCCAAGTCCTACAGAAGAAGAGATTAAAGATTATATTAGAGGAAATCTTTGTCGGTGTACCGGGTATATTCAAATAGTAAAAGCAATTATATCTTGTGCAACTGAAGCAAAATAGCTAAATTTTATTTAATTTTAAATGATAATGTGTACGATAAATTGTGCTGTAGCATCACGGCGTTGCCGTGATGGAGTTTTTAGTTTACGGATTAATAGTTATCTATTTTGATATTAGACTATAAATTAATTAACCAGTTAACCAAGTAACTAAGTAACCAACTAACTAGAAAAATGAGGAGGAGGGGAAAAGTGAACCAATTTAAATATGCTTCTCCTAAAACCAAAGAAGAAGCCTTAAAAATTTTAAAAGAAGAAAGAGTAAATGCTTGTATAGTGGCTGGCAGCACAAACATACTGCCTGATATTAAAGATAAAAAGTTAAGTCCAAAAATTTTGGTAGATATTACTGCCATTGAGGAATTAAGAGGTATAGATAAGAAAAAAGATAAAATTTGTATAGGCCCCTTAACCACTATTGCTGAATTAATTAATTCAGAACTTATTTTAAAAGAGGGGAAGATATTAATTCAAGCTGCTCAAGAATTTGCCGACCCCTTGGTAAGGAATAATGCCACTATTGGGGGAAATCTAGTTACTGCCTCACCGGCAGCAGATATGGCAGTACCCTTGCTTGCTCTTGATGCACTTATTAAAATTGAGAGTGTTAAAGATAAGAGAGAAGTTAAACTACAAGACTTTTTTCTTGGACCGGGCAAGACAGTTTTACAGGATGATGAGATGATTGTGGGAATTGAATTTGAGCAAAGCGATATAAATAAAAATGGGTATTTTATTAAACTAGGTCAAAGAAAGGCTATGGCAATTTCTATTGCAAGTGTAGCAGTAAACTTAGAGGTTAGACAAAATAAGATTATTCGGATACGAATTGCTGCAGGCTCTGTAGCTCCTATGCCAACTAGGCTGACTGTTGTGGAAGAATTTTTAGAAAATAAAGAAATAAGTAATAAATTAGTTGAAGAAGCCACAAGCAAAGTAAGTGAAGAAGTTAATCCTATTAGTGATATCCGAGCATCCGAAGAATATCGTCGGTATATTTCCGGAATT
>JAHJOY010000332.1 GCA_018819665.1 bacterium | reverse complement strand
CTATTCACTAACGACTATTTATTAATCAACACCGTTACTTCTTCTGGCTCAATCCCAATTAAAGAAATTCCCTCAGGAAGGTCTGCTTGAACTTTTACCTTCTGCTCTACCTTAAAATTATCCGTAAATTTCACAAAGGCTTTTATATCTTCTGCTTTTAATTTGTCAACTAGAATATTTTTTCCTTCAACAGTGATATCAACTACTTCGGGTTTTATTTCACAAGATACAAAGGGAGATAAATCCTGAGGTACAACTGAAATATTTTTTAGGATTTTCTGGATTATAGCTTCCTTAACTTGTATAGTTACTTCTATTAGTTCAACCTCACCCTCCACTATATTTAATCCTTCTTCTAAGGCAGGTGGGACTTTCACTGAAAGAGTCTTAGTAATTCCATTCACATCAATGGGGATGGTCTCTAAAAATTCCAAATTACTTATCTTAGAATAATTACCAAAAATCTTTATTTCATCGGGGTTAGATAATATTTCAGAAATATAGTAACCCGGAGCTGGTTTTCCTATTATCCTTGGCTTAACTGGTAATTGTTTCTCTGGGTACCCACGTGTCAGAGAAATTGATACTTCCACTATATCTGGTTCGATCTTTACTCCTCTAATCTCATTTCCATTTACATCTGCTGCTTTTACTTTTATTTTTTTATTTAGATCTTCTTTTATTCCAGAAATATCAATGGCACAAATTGTCTGTTTTACACTTTCTAATACACTCTGAGCACCAATTATCTTAACCTTAGGAGGATTAAATTGGGGTTCGTCAGCTAAAGAGAAACCTTTTTCAGGAATTCCTATTAAACTATATCCAACTTCTACCTCTTTAGTTAAAATCCTTTCGACTTCTACTTTAATTTCTGAAGGAATAATTCTGGTGATTTGCGTTCTTTTAGGGGCAGCAACTTCTACCTTCAATTTATATAGACCTTCTTTGCTAATTTCAGAAAAACTTACTATTCCGCTAATCTGATGAGAAGAAATGTTATTTATTATATTTTTGGGCCCTTTAATCCCTATGCTTACATTTGTGGGAAACTCTTTTATCACTAAGTCTTCGCTGAGATTATTTTGGACAAGAGATATATCGATAAAATTCTCTACCATGGGGTTCTCCCCACCTGCTATATACAACCACAGAATAATCGCAAAAAATAAAGAGAGTAATTTAATATCGATATTTTTTAAAAACCAATTTTTAAATTCTTTCATTTTTTCTCATCCTCTGTCGGCCAGAAACCAAATTCAGAGATTGTTTTAGGTTGGTATAGATGCATTAACATCTTTTTTAATCCCTGGGGTTCCATAGGTCGGGTAATCTTTCCATCTAAAGCAATTGATATATTTCCTGTCTCTTCTGATACTATAATTATCAAAGCATCTGTCTGTTCACTTAACCCTAAGGCTGCTCTATGTCGGGTACCTAAAGATTTACTAATATCCATTCTCTCGCTTAGCGGTAAAATACAATTCGCCCCTGCAATCTTATTCCCTCTAATAATTACAGCTCCATCGTGTAAAGGAGAATCGGGCATAAATATAGAATATAATAATTCAGGAGAAAATTCACTATTTAAAATAATACCGGTTTCTAAAATATCTTTTAAACCAACCTCTCTCTCTAAAACCACCAAAGCTCCTTTATGTTTGCTAGAAAGCATTGGCATTACCATAACCAATCCATTTATCAATTGTTCAATTTTTTTATCAACTTCCTTATGCAGAAAGGAGGTATTTATAAAAAATCCTCTTTTCCCCATCTTTAATAATCCTCTTCTTATTTCTGGTTGGAATATTATAGGCAGGGCTACAACCATCATAGCCATGGCTCCTTTTAGAAGCCAATTAATAGTTTTAAGGCCAAGCTGATCAGCAATAAAAGAAACAATAAAAAGTACAACTAATCCTTTGATTAATTGTACTGCCGGGGTATCTTTGATTAAGAGAATTACGTGATAGGAAATAAAAGCAATGATTAATATGTCTATAAGATCTAAAATGCTGAAAGAGATTGGCACTTGATTCTCTCCTTTTTAAATTAGTCGTTAGTATATCGTATTGCGTATTGAGTATCGAGTATCGCGTTAAGAAAACCAAAATTCAGGAGTAGAAATGCGATATATTGTGCCCAAGGCACAAGAAGACACGGCACGCCGTGCCTCTACACTGACCCGGTATTAATTCTTTAACCGCTAACCAGTTAACTAACTAACCAGCAAGTCATGTAATGTGTAACATGTGATAAGTAACGTGTAATAAGTACTTGTTTTTATAATTTCAGAAATTTAATCTTATTACTTATTACTTAATTACTGTTATTTTATACGAGATACGAATTAGGGCTTATGGAAAAAAAGTAAATTCCTCTACAATATAATTATTTTTTAAAGCAATCTTTATATAATTAGGTAATCTTGTATTTATTCAATTAAACAAAAAGCTTTATAAGGATAAAGTTTTTCCTGTCATTATTATAAAGTTATTTTGTTCTTTAATCAAATATTATATTAGTCATAAGTGAATAGTTGACGACTAATCTGATTATATTTATAATAGTAAAGCTAAGATGCCTTTTTGAACATGTAACCTATTTTCTGCCTGGTCAATTACTACAGAATGGGGACCATCTATAACTTCATCAGTTATCTCTTCCCCACGATGAGCAGGCAGGCAATGTAATATTATTACATCATCTTTTGCTTTAGTTACTAAATCTTGATTTATTTGATAAGGCTTAAACACATCTTTTCTAATTTCACTCTCTTCTTCAAATCCCATGCTGGTCCAGACATCGGTATAGATAATGTCGGCTCCATCTATAGCTTCTTTCGGATCTTGGATAATTTCTATTCTGCTACCTATTTTTTTAGCATCCTCGTTGGCTAGATTTACAATCTCTTCCTTCGGCTCGTAACCAGGGGGAACGGCTAAAACAATGTCCATCCCTACCTTAACCGATCCAAATAATAAGGAATGTGCTACATTATTACCACCATCACCAATATAAACTAATTTAAGATTAGACAATCTACCCTTCTTTTCTTTAATAGTTAACAGATCACCTAAAACTTGACAGGGGTGTAAAAGGTTAGACAATCCATTAATAACTGGAACTGATGAATGCTTGGCTAATTCTAATATTATTTCATGACTGAAAGTTCGAGCCATAATTCCGCTTACGTAACGAGATAACACTCGAGCAATGTCTTTAGTTGCTTCTCTTTCTCCTAATTTTATATCACCGGGACCTAAATAAATTGCTTGCCCACCTAATTGAATCATTCCTATTTCAAAAGATACCCTGGTCCTTAAAGAAGGTTTTTGAAAAATCATTCCTAAAACTTTTCCCTTTAAAAGAGGTTGTTCTTCATGAGAATAATGTCTCAATTTTATAATCTCAGCAATTTCTAATATTTGAGTAACCTCTTCTCTGCTCAAATCATTAATGGATACTAAATTTTTGCCTTTCATATCTATAGCCATTATTTTTTCTCCTTCCTTTTATAAAAATATTTTTTTACATATTTTGAAGTGGTGGCAGAAAGCAATGCGGGATAATTTAATCTAAACCTTACTTCAGCACCAACTTTTAATTCTTCTTTAAAATCAGTAATATCAATAATTAAATGGTCACTACTTGCACCTACTATTTTTATTCCTTCTTTTAGAGGAATTAAACTATTGAGATAAATGTCCTGTTTCCCTATTGCTAAAATGGCTCTTTTTCTTATTCCTAAATCCTGAAAAACAGGTATCTCCCCAAAAGCATCCCGACCAATCTCCCCTCGGGGTAAAGATGGCTTCTCTTGTACTTCTATAACTTCTGCAGTTAAAATAAAAGTATCCTGATAAGTGCCTGCTATATTGCGCAATCTTACATCATCTTGGCCAAGCAGAATACCTACTCCTATCCTTAACTGATTTATTCCATTGGGAATAATGTCATCTTCAACTAATTTTAAAACACTGGTATTTCCCCCTGAAATTACTTCCAAATTTATATGAAAATTATTTTCGATTTCTTCTGTTAATTCAACCAGTTTGGTTAGGTTTTTCCGAGTAGGCATTACTCCGCAGATACAGCAAAAATTTGCACCAATGCCTATTAATTTTACTCCTGGTAATTTTCTAATTTCGGCTACCATTTGCAAAACATCATCTGGCATTATTCCTTCTCTTAAGTCCCCTAAGTCTATCATCAAAATTATTCTGTGAACGATTTTTCTCTTTAAAGCTTCTTGTGATAGTGATTTAATTACCGAAATTTCTGAGTTTAAACTTATGTCTGCCCAATCTAAAACTCTATCCACTTCACTTAACATAGGAATCCTTATTAACATAGTCTCTACTTTAAGTTCAGATTTTTTCAATCCTTTAAGATTCTCAATTCGAGAATCGCCTAAAATATTTATCCCCCCGTCTATCATGGCTTGACCTACTTCCGTAATAGCACAACATCCTTTAGTTATTCCTACTACTTTAATTCCGTGCTTTGAACAAAGGGCTTTAATATTTTCTGAATTACTTTTTATCTTGTCTAAATAAATATCTAATCGAGGATTTCTTTTCATTGTTTCTTTCCTTAAAAAGGTAAATTAGTCGTTAGTGAATAGTCGTTAGTCGTTAGTTTTAGATACAATTTTCAGTTATCGGTATACAACTAAAAATTTAAAATAAAAAGCGCAAAACCATAATTAAAAATTTATAATTTTAAAATCTACCAATTAAATTAGTCGTTACTGCATTCCTATTCTAACGACCAGGTAATCCACAAACAACCAACTAATTCTTGGCGAGATACAATTCACGAGATACGAGATACGATTTTTATGTAGTTTTCAGATAAAAAACTAAAAAAAAAGAGAAAGGCGCCTTGCTACTTGGCTAACCTTTCTCTTTTCAATGATGTAAAAATAATTATCTCTTAGAAAATTGGAATCTGGCCCGAGCGCCTTTTTGACCATATTTTTTTCTTTCTTTCATCCTTGCATCCCGAGTTAATAAACCTTCTTTCTTTAAGATTGAGCGCAAAGTAGGATCATATTGCAGAAGGGCTCTAGCAATTCCATGTTGTAGCGCCCCTGCTTGGCCAGTAATGCCCCCTCCTTCTACTTTAGCAAAAACATCTAATTCATTCTTTTTATTTACCAATTCTAAAGGTTTCTCTACTACGGTCGATAAAGATTCTCGTCCAAAATAATTATCTAATGTTCTTTTGTTAATTTTTATACTACCTTTGCCAGGGACTAACCAAACTCTGGCAATTGAGGACTTTCTTCTTCCGGTACCATAACTTTTTGTCTGTGACAAGTATTTAACCTCCTTCTTCGTGCTTAGTTAATTTTTTCTAATTTTTGAGCTTGATGAGGGTGTTCATTCCCCTTGTAAATCTTTAACTTTTTAATCATTGCTCTACCTAATTTTGTATGAGGAATCATACCTTGAACTGCTTTTTTCACCACTAATTCTGGTTTTTTCTTTAATAATGTTTCCAGAGCAACGCTTTTTAAGCCTCCTGGATAAGAGGTATGATACCTGTATATTTTCCCTTTGAGTTTGTCTCCGGTTACTTTTATCTTTTCAGCATTTATAACCACTACATAATCACCTAAATCCATAGATGGTGTATAGGTTGGTTTATTCTTTCCTCTTAATATTGTAGCTATCTGAGTAGCTAATCTCCCCAATATTTCTCCTTCTGCGTCAATTAGATACCATTTTCTGTCAATATCTTCTGCTTTTGCACTGTAGGTTTTCACTTTGCTCCTCCCTGCCTAATAATTTCACATTTGATTTATTTTAAAAAATACAATAATTATCGATTCTCCTTAAAACACTTTTCTTTTATAAGAAAATAACATAATAAATTGTAATATAATCAAGTCCCGATGTCAAGCAATAATTAGTATTTAGTGAATAGTGAATAGTATTTAGTAAATAAAATACAGTAATAAGTAATGTGCAATTAGCAATAAGTTGCAGGTTTCAGGTTTTGAGTTACAAGTTGCAAATTTATAGAAAGCTCAAAGTGTGTAAGGGTTGTATTATTATACGCCCTTTTAATGAACCGTAAACTGTAAACCGATAACTGAAAACTGAAAACTTATATTTAATACTAACGACTATTCACTATTCACTAACGACTAATTAATTGGGTAATTGGTAAATCGGCTAATTGGTCAATTAATAATTTACTTTCATTAAAAATAGTCCTTTGGCGGGGACAGTTTTACCTGCCATTTTTCTATTTTTAGCTTCTAATATCTTCTTTATCTCTAAATAATTTATATTCCCCTTACCTACTTCCAAGAGAGTACCAACGATGGTACGAACCATTTTATATAAAAAAGCATCGGCCTCAATATGAAAACAAAATATATTTCCTTTCCTGGTTATGTTTATATCTTTAATGGTTCTTTTCCAGTTTCTAATCCTACTCCCCGACGAACAGGCAAAAGATGTAAAATCATGTTTTCCTTGTAAAAATTTACTGGCTTTTTTCATCTCTTCTAAATTTATCTTCTTATAAACGCAATATACATAATTTCTTAGAAAAATAGGCAGGTAATTATTATTTAGATTAGAATTCAAAACATAATAATGATAAATTTTACTAACTGCACTATAGCGGGCATGAAAATTATCATCTACTCCCTCTGCTTTTTTAATCCTGATATCTAAGGGTAGCAATCGGTTTAGAATCAAAGGTAATTCCACCCAGGGGATAGAACTGTTAGTTTTAAAATTTGCCACTTGTCCTAAGGCATGCACTCCTGCGTCGGTTCTTCCAGAACCGTTAAGTATTGTTTTTTCTTGGGTAATCTGGGATATTTTTTCTTCCAAAATTCCCTGTATACTTAAAAGGCCTTTTTGTCTTTGCCAGCCATAATATTTAGTTCCTTCATATTCTATGGTAAGCTTTATATTGGTCATAATTCTAAATTCCTAATTTGTGAAATCTTCCAGTCCACCAGTCACCCGGTCTACCAGTCTGCTACGCGATACGCGATACTCGATACTCGATACTAATTTAAAACATTACACTCACCGTAACAGTGGTAACAATAGTTAGAGCAAAGGTTAAAATATCAGTTTTTTTGATTTTTAGTTCTCTATAATGAGTCCTACCCTCTCCCCCTCTATAGCATTTAGCTTCCATAGCAATGGCTAATTCATCAGCACGTCGAAATGCATTAACAAACAAGGGTATTAAAATAGGTATTAAATTCTTTGCTCGGTTAAAAATATTTCCACTTTCAAAGTCTGCACCTCGAGATATTTGAGCTTTCATTATTTTTTCTGTCTCTTCCAATAAAGTCGGAATAAATCTCAGTGCTATAGTCATCATCATAGCTATTTCGTGAGCGGGCATACCTATGAATTTAAAAACAGACAATAACCTTTCTATTCCATCAGTTAAAGATATAGGAGAGGTGGCCAAAGTAAGCAGGGAGGTAGTTAAAATTAGGATAAATAATCGAAAAGAAATAAGCAGCCCTTTTACTAATCCTTCCCGGGTTATTTTTAAAAAGCCTAACTGATAAATCACTTCTCCTTCAGTCATAAAAAGATGGATTATCAGAGTAAATATAATAATAAATAATAGGGGACGCAGACCCCTGAATACAAATTTTGGGTGTACCTTAGAAATTATAATGCTAATTAATACAAAACTTCCTAAAATTAAATATCCTGAAAATTTTGTTATTAAAAACAAGCTTACAATTATAGCCAAACAACTCAATATTTTTATTCTGGGATCCAAATTATGAATTAAAGAATCCCTTGGGATATATTGACCAAAGCTAATATTCCTTAATATTCTCATCTTTCCCCATCTTTTTAATAATAATTTATAAATTACACTCTTTAAACATTTATCTCTTTATTGGTTTTTTCATTTTTTTTAACACTTCTCTTTCAGCATCATCTACGGTTAATACCCCGGTATATACATCTTTTCCTTTTGCTTTTAATTTATGCATACACTCGGTTACCTGTGGAAGTCCTAAACCCACTTTCACTAGATCGTTAGCATGCTTCTCAAAAATTTCTTGGGGAGTACCATCTATAATTATCTCTCCTCGATGCATTACTAAAAGACGCTTCACTGTCTCGGCAACCTCTTCCATATTGTGTGAAACTAATACCACAGTCATACCGAAGTTATAATGTATTTTTTTTATCTCAGATAATATATTATCCCTACCTTGCGGATCAAGATTGGCAGTAGGTTCATCTAAAATCAACATTTTTGGTCTTATGGAAAGTATACTGGCTAAAGCAACACGACGCATCTCCCCTCCGCTTAGAGAAAAAGGAGAACGTTCTACATAGAGGTTATAATCAAGGTCGACCATCTTTAAGGCTTCTTTGACTCTTTTTTCAATTTTTCCTTCTGGTAAACCTAATTTTCTTGGGCCAAAGGCTACTTCTTGATAAATTGTTTCTTCAAATAATTGATTCTCGGGATACTGAAACACTAAACCTATTTTTTGTCTTACTAACTTAAGGTTTGCTCCTTTTTTATTTAAATCCACTCCTTCGACGTAGATTTTACCAGAAGTTGGTGCAAGTAAACCGTTAAAATGCTGAATTAAAGTCGTTTTTCCGCAACCAGTATTACCGATTAGACCAATAAATTCACCTTCATCAATCTCTAAATTGATATTCTTTAATACTTCTGTTTCAAAGGGCATTCCCAAACTATAGGTAAAGCATATATTTTCTAAATGTATAAACATAAACTTTCCACCATATCCTCAACTTTCAATGTATGAGGAGATATATCTATTCCTCTTTTGTTTAATCTTAGGGCGAGTTCGGTTATTTGAGGAACATCCAATTTTAATTGTTTTAAAACCTCTATTTGATTAAATACCTCCTCAGGTTTTCCTATTAGAGCAATTTTTCCTTTATCTAATGCGATTACCCGGTTAGACTCAGCCGCCTCCTCCATTAAGTGAGTAATAAAAATTATAGTAATGTTCTCTTCTTGATTTAACTTCTTAACAATATCTATAACCTCTTTTCGACCCCGGGGATCGAGCATTGCCGTAGGTTCATCTAAAACCAAATAGGAAGAGTGTAAAGCAATTGCTCCAGCAATTGCTACTCTTTGTTTTTGTCCACCTGAAAGCAAATGCGGTTCGCTTTTTTTGTACTCTTCCATTTCTACAACTTCTAAAGCCCAATTAACTCGTTCTCTCATAAGTTTTGTCTTTATTCCAATATTTTCCAGACCAAAAGCTATATCATCTTCCACCGTAGTTGCAATAATCTGATTGTCTGGATTTTGAAATACCATGCCAACTTTTCGTCTTATTTCCCATGTTTTGCTCTTATCCTTGGTATTCATTTTATCTACCCAAATATCTCCAGTAGTAGGAAGCAGCAAGCAATTCATATGTTTAGCTAAAGTAGATTTTCCCGATCCATTAGAACCTATAATAGAAATAAAATCACCATTTTTTATTTCTAAATTAATAGAATCCAAAGCTTTTATTTGATCTTTCTTATGATAATTGTATATGTGACTTAAATTTTTTATTTTAATCAAAATGTTCACCACTTATAATTTCGTATATAGTATATAGTATTTAGTATATAGTAAAGAAGTAAAGATATAGAATACAGAATTCAGAATAAATGCGTATCTCGTATCTCGTGAATCGTATCTCGTAAAGAAACAAATAGTTAAAATATTTAAAAATTTGAAAAGCTGTGTGTCTGAATTTATTTTTCCTTCGAGATACTAGATACTAGATACGAACAACGAAATTGTATCTCGTGAATCGTATCTCGTGCAAACTAGCGTATAGCGTATAGCGTGTAGGGGCTCAATGAATTGAGCCCACTATAAGAAAAATTAGCAAAACAATCCGGGTTGGATAAATCCAACCCCTACATGACGCGATGTATGATCATACACTTATAATCGCAATAGTAATACAGTATACATATACAAAAATAATTTTGAATTTTGAATTATGGCTTTTCGTTTTTCGCTATATACTATCAGGGCGTATGCAATACGCCCCTACTTTTTTTCTCTCTTCTTTCTTCCTCTTTCTTAACTCTACGCTATACGCTCCACGCTGTACGCTATCCTCAATACCAAATTGTTAAAAATCAAAAGGTTAAAAAGTTTAACTATCAAATAATCAGTTCTGATATAAAACTTTTTAACCTTTTTTCATTTGT
>JAHJOY010000331.1 GCA_018819665.1 bacterium | reverse complement strand
ATTGATCTAAAAGTATTATTATCTATAAGGTTTAATACAAAAGATGGATCTATATTAGAAATATTAGATTTTCTTAAATGAAGGTAATCTAAATAGCTACTCCAAGGATAATCTTCTAATTGTCTGACTACCCCGGCCCGTAAGGGATTTAAATGAATATAGGCCGAGAGAATAAGAGCATAATGATCGGCATCAACAAGAATAGATTTAAACCGGCCTTGAAAAATGGGACCGATCATTTGATGTTTGTTACGAAACCAATTGGCATAAGAGCTATTTAGATAATGAATACCCTGAGATAGATTAGGTTGAGTCGTTTTGATAAATAGATGATAATGATTATCCATAAGACAATAAGTCTGACAAATCATCGAATATTTTATTAGCATTTCTTCTAATTTTTTTAAAAATACCTCTTTATCTTGGTCCGAATAGAATATCTTTTCTCTCCGATTACCCCTGGAGGTAATATGATAAAAAGCATTTTCAAAAGATAATCTTAAAAGTCTAGCCATATTAAAATGTTAGCACTTAAATAGAGTTATGTCAAATGTTGAGACCTGACCCCTTTCTTTGCTATTGAGACCTGACCCCTTTCTTTGCTATATGTTGTGTTAAGACTTAAAGTGTCTAACCTGAGGGGTTCACTCCACATAGGGGATGACAAAGAAAATAGGTGTCCCAATTTACCCGTCCCTATTTACCCTTCTTGCCGCGCTTCTCGCCGTTTGGTCCATTCAGCTCCTTGTTAACCATTGGCGGAGCCACTTGCTACTGCCGCCTTAACAGCTTCCGTTACGTCGTTGCCTTCCTCATCAACAATATTTAGGTCCATTGCAAAGACTACGTTTTCAATAAATCTCTTAGAATGTGTTTCTAACTCAGCAAGCTTTCGGGCATGCGACTCGGTGGCCGTTTTAGAGCGAACTGAATTTACCCATCCACAAAAATAGTCCGACAGACGGTCACACTCTCTATATCGCCCAGCTTTTGGTAGTGAAATCTGAAGATCCGAACCGCTTTGCTTTAACAAAAAATTCACAAAGGAAACCCCCACAGCCTTCCCATCTCCCGGCCCTTCTTCATCGCAAGCAAAATTGTCGCTTAGAAGCTTGCCCCTAATATTCTGAAATTCGGATAGATATCGTACGACGTGATGGTACCAAATCAAATAACCTGCGCGCAAAACCGGAAAGGAAATATCCTTCTCATTGCTAATCTGAAAAACCAAACAATTCCTATTCTTCGCATCAAGTCGCTGCGTCACAAGGCGTTGGTTTTGCATGTAGAAGGCCCATGCAAACCAACTCATTTTACCTTCAATTGTTGATACGCAATTGACTTGGAAGTCTATCTCACTTGAATATTTGAGACAGTTATCAATAAATTGGTCTCTGGTTTGACCTTTTCGCCTTCCTCCAGCCCACTTGACGAAACTACCATTTTGATTTCTTGGAATAAGTTTATTAATCCAATGCTCAATATGCTCGATGTTCTGGAAATGGCAAGCCGCAACCGTGTGAAAAACGTTCTCATCGCCTTCCATCCACTCTTGAGGTTGCGCATCGAGAGTCGTGATCATGAGTCAATTCCCATTGGCTAACATAGGTTTATCTGTACTAACAAAATTACAATTACAGCTATTTATAACCATATAACTTTCCTTTCTAACTTGTAATTTTATTTAATCATTCACTTTATTTGTAAGCAGCTAGGGGTCTTATGGGGTCAGGTCTTGCAATATCACTTTTCCTCTTCCCCCTCAATATTTTTAATTAAAATGGGACAACACATCCTATTTTTTCTATAGTTTAATTTTCCATTTTACGAGGTCTTCCTTTAGGACATCTATCTATAATAATACCTAAAGCTTTAACCATCCGGTTAGGAACTCCTCAGACCCCATAGATTTTCCGCTAAAAGTTATCGAAATATTGACCTGGTACACCTGTTCCTATTTATTTAATTTAAAAGCAAAAATATTTATTGTCTAAGAAAATGGGATGTGCAGTGTCCCTATTTATTCCTATTTATTCCCTAGGGTTTCTGTCTTGTCTTTTAGTTCAATAAAACCTGGGATTTTAATAACCTTAAATCTATCCACTACCCCAAAAATAAGTAAAACTCCTAATATCATAAAATGAAAAGACGATGGTGGGGCTTTATAAAAAAAGAGGTGAATAAATAAAACAATAAAAAGCACAATTGATATAAACCACCTTAAATAATTTGGTTTGTTTTTGTCTCGATGATTCTCCATAATAATTATTCGCCTTTTAGTTCTTTCTTCTGTATCCATTTTGCTCCGTCAGTAGTAATAACTAAAACATCGATGGGGCCACCGACATTTTTTGGCCGAGCTTGAAAACGAATGGTATCGATAGTAGTTCGAATAGCATAAATGGAAAAATCAATAGCATCTTGTAGAGCCATTGCATCCCAAATTACTGGGGGTTTTTGCATTGTAACCGCTTTGCCTTCTGTGCTTGGCAACAAAGACGGCTGTAAAATTCCAGTCAAAACATCAATTTGGCCTGACCAAGTGGCACCATAACGAGGGTATGGGGTAACATTACGCTGTTCGATAATATTTTTTAGTATATGACAATGATAGATGTATGGTTCGCTTGCTTTGCGCTCTTTTTCTTTCCTGTATCCTGTTACATGAAAACCGGTATCAGCATTCGGAAATAATTTCTTGAAAAATTCCACTAATTTTTTAGGAATTGTAGTAATATTATCTTCATTTGT
>JAHJOY010000330.1 GCA_018819665.1 bacterium | reverse complement strand
TGAAGCAAAAGAAGGAGTGGTAATCGCCCGGGAAAATCAGACCTTAGCTACTATAACTTTCCAGAATTATTTTAGATTATACAAGAAACTTAGTGGTATGACAGGTACTGCCAAGACTGAAGAAGAAGAATTTATCCATATTTACAATCTACCAGTAGTGGTTATTGCTCCTAATAAAAAATTAATCAGGAATACTTATACAGATGTTATCTATAGAACTGAAAGAGAAAAGTTCAGAGCAGTTATTAAAGAGATAGTTGAAGTTCATAAGATGGGAAGGTCTATTTTAGTAGGAACAGTATCAATCGATAAGTCAGAAACATTGAGTAAATTATTAAAGAAAGAAAATATTGAACACAATGTCCTGAATGCAAAAAATCACGAAAGAGAAGCAGAGATAATAGCTCAAGCAGGTCAAGGTAGGAATGTAACTATTTCCACTAATATGGCTGGGCGAGGAACTGATATTGTATTGGGTGAAGGGATAGCTAAATTAGGAGGTTTGCATGTAGTTGGAACGGAAAGACATGAAAGCAGGCGTATTGATAATCAGTTAAGAGGCAGATCAGGAAGACAGGGTGATCCCGGCTCTTCTCGCTTTTTCCTTTCTTTGGAAGATGATCTCATGCGGCTTTTTGGTTCTGATCGGATTTCTGGAATTATGGAAAAGCTAGGTATGGAGGAAGATGTTCCCATTGAGCATCCTTTAGTTACCAGATCGATAGAGAGTGCTCAGAAAAAAGTAGAGGGAAGAAATTTTGAGATAAGAAAACAGCTTTTAGATTTTGATAATGAAATGGAATACCAGAGGAAGGTAATCTATGAACAACGGAGAATGGTTTTAGAAAGCAAAGATGTTAAAGAACATGTTTTAGAAATGGTAAAAGACACTATTGAAAATATCTTGAAGAATTATACCAATAAAGAAATTTATCCTGAAGAATGGGATTGGTCAGGGCTTAAAGATCATTTTATGCAAATCTTCTCTATTTCATTGGTTATTCCCAAGGAAGAAATTCCTAAGTTATCTATCCCTAAATTACAGGACATTTTAACAGAAAAAGCTTTTGAAATATATGAATTACGGGAAAAAGAATTTACACCACCTTTGATGAGACAGATTGAAACGATGATTGTGCTTCGGGTGGTAGATCGGGAATGGAAAGACAATCTACGACGTTTAGATGAATTAAAACAGGGTATAGGTCTAAGGGCTTATGGACAGAAAGACCCTTTGATGGAATATCATTTTGAAGCCCATAATATGTTTCAAGAAATGATCAACAGTATAAAAGAAGAAGTAGTAAAATTTATTTATAAAGTCAGGCTTAAAAAAGAAGAGTCTCAAGGGGTTCGCCAGGCAAGAAGAGAAACACCTGCTCCTATAGTTAGCAGTCAAACAAAAAAATCACCTTTTGTTAAAAGGAAAGGATTAGAAGAGGAAGAAGGGCAAAAGAAGAAAAAGATAGGGAGAAATGACCCTTGCCCTTGTGGTAGTGGATTAAAGTATAAACATTGTTGCGGAAAAAATATATAATACAATTAGATAAAAATCTTTTTGCGATTATTTCGCCTAATGAAAAAATTATAAATTAAATTATTTATCAGAATTTTAATGGCGAAGTAATCTAATTTTATTTTAGGTAAAAGTGAGAAAATTTTACCAGCATTAAAAAATTAAAATTAAGAGAAGTAGGAAATAGAAAGGAAGGCAGATAAAATGATAGAGAAATTACAAAATAAGCTGGAGCAACTTCGTAAAAAAATTGACGAAATGGGGACTTATCTTTGACTTATCTGCAAAAGAGAGAGAAGTAAAAAAAATAGAAAAAGAAATGTCCCAAGGATCTTTCTGGTCTGATCAGGAAAAAGCTCAGGAAGTTACAAAAAGAGTTAAGGAATTAAAAGACACTATAGGCGAATTTAAGGAGTTAAAAGACAACTTAGAAGAATTAGCAATACTCTTAGAGCTCAATCTGGAAGAAGACAGGAAAGAAATTTGGGAAGAGATAGAGCAAAAAGTAAAGGTTTTAGAAAAAGATATTGAAAAAAAAGAATTAATTGTTTTATTTAATGGTAAATATGATACTAATAATACTATAGTTACTATTCGGCCAGGTGCTGGTGGTACAGAATCTCAGGATTGGGCTGAAATGTTACTGAGGATGTATCTGAGATGGTCAGAGAAAAATGGGTATATCGCCAAGATAATAGAGATCTCACCCGGCGAGGAAGCCGGGATAAAGAATGTTACTTTCACTATTAGTGGAAACCATGCTTTTGGATATTTAAAAGCAGAAAAAGGAATACATCGTCTGGTTAGAATTTCTCCGTTTGATGCGAATAGAAGAAGACACACTTCTTTTGCCTCGGTGGAGGTTATCCCTGAAATTGATCAAGAAGTAGAGATTGATATTAAGGAATCAGATTTAAGGATAGATACTTATCGAGCCACAGGAGCAGGGGGTCAGCACGTTAACACCACTGATTCTGCCGTAAGAATAACCCATTTACCCACCAATATTGTAGTACAATGTCAAAATGAAAGATCTCAATACAGTAACAAAATGACTGCAATGAAAATTTTACGGGCAAGATTGTTTGAAAATTACCAGCAAGAAAAAGAAAAAGATTTAAAAGAGGTTAGAGGGAAAAAGAAAGACATTGCCTGGGGAAGCCAGATACGTTCTTATGTATTTCATCCCTATCAGATGGTGAAAGACCATCGAACAGAAGTGGAAAGTGGAAACTTACAGGTAATTATGGATGGCGAAATAAATTGCTTTATTGAAGCCTACTTAAAGAGCAAGAAAAAAGATTAAATTATATAGCTAAGGTAGGGTAGGTTCGTCCACAAGTAACAAATAATGGTTCTTGAGCTGTTGTTGATACGGGTTGATTACCTTTTCTCATCTTTTTATTAATTACTCAACCGGTTAACAGGCAAACTGGCTACCGGCAAACCAGTGTATTGGCTTAAAGGAGATAAAAATGATTAAAACTTATAATCCTAAAGAAATCAAGAAGTGGTTGGAATATTCTTCTTTAGTGGTGGGAATTATTATAATAATATGGGGAGTTATAAGTCATCAAACTATTTTATTGGTTTTGGGTTTCTTCTTTATATTAGTTGTGTCTAATAAAACTGAAATAATTATTGATAAGAAAGGAATATTGATAACTACTACGACTTTGTTTTTAATGAAAAGAAAAGATAGGTTAAATTTTAAAGAGATGGACTCTGTAGAGATTAGAGAGGGTGCAGAAAAATCTTTGGTATATTTTATGAGGGGGTGGAAGGGCAGAAAAATATTTATTGATACAGTTGATTTAAATAAATTAGTAAATTATATAAAAAGCGAAAATCCTGATTTAATAAAATAAAGCATATATCGTATATCGTATATCGTATTGCGCTTGTTTCCCCCTCACCCTAACCCTCTCCCTCGAAGGGGAGAGGGAATAAAGATTCTGTATCCTTTAATTCATTCTATATACCATATACTAATTAATCTTTTATTTTCTTAACTAATTAACTAGGTAACCAACTAACTCTTTCCTTTCTTTGCTATATACTCGATACTAATTAGATTTCTATCTTCATTTTCTTTACGCAATACGATATACGCAATACGCGATACGAGCTAGGTTCCCATCTGCCAGGAAGAAAGATATTTTTCTTGTTCCTCGGTAAGTTTATCAATCTTTATTCCCATCGATTCTAATTTTAATCTGGCAATTTCCTTATCAATAACCTCGGGAACGCAATACACTTTTTTCTGTAAATTTCTCCCTTCTTTAACTAAATATTCAGCAGATAAAGCCTGATTGGCAAAACTCATATCCATCACACTTGCCGGATGTCCTTCGGCAGCAGACAAATTCAGAAGTCTTCCTTCTGCCAGAAGATTTATCTTTTTTCCATTTTCTAAAGTATATTCCTCAATATACTCTCTAATTTTCTTTTTATTTACTGATAATTTTTCTAAAGCTCCTATGTTGATCTCTACATTAAAATGTCCCGAATTAGCCAAAATTGCCCCATCTTTCATTAAAGGAAACTCTTCTGTTGATATTACGTTTATATCACCGGTCAAGGTTATAAAAATATCTCCGATTTTGGCAGCCTCTTTTATGGGCATAACTTGATAGCCGTCCATTACTGCTTCTAATGCTTTCATGGGATCGACTTCAGTAATTATCACCTGAGCGCCCATACCATTAGCTCTCATCGCTAAACCTCGAGCACACCAGCCATATCCACAAATAACAAATATTTTACCGGCGACTAAAATATTAGTAGCCCTTAGCAGGCCATCGATGGTGCTCTGTCCGGTACCATATCTATTATCGAAGAGATATTTAGTCTGAGCATCATTTACCGCAATAATCGGATACTTTAAAGCTTTATCTTTTTCCATACTTCTTAATCGAATAACTCCGGTAGTGGTTTCTTCAGTACCAGCAATAATGTCTTTAATTAGCTCTTTCTTTTGAGAATGAATAGTTGAAACCAGATCAGCCCCATCATCCATAGTGATATTAGGCTTACAATTTAGCACTTTTTCAATATGCTGATAATAAGTATCCTTATCCTCTCCCTTGATAGCAAATACAGAAATTCCAAAATCTTTTACCAGGGAAGCCGCTACATCATCCTGGGTACTTAGAGGATTGGAAGCACATAGAGACACTTCTGCACCTCCTTCTTTTAAAGTTCTCACCAGATTAGCTGTCTCGGTAGTTACATGGAGGCAAGCAGCTATTTTAACCCCTTTTAGAGTTTCTTCCTTGTCAAATCTTTTTCTTATAGTTGAAAGAACGGGCATCTGTTTTTCGGCCCATTCAATTCTATCTTTCCCTTTTTTAGCTAAATCAATATCCTTTATTCCATAATTCATTCTTCGTACTCCTTTCCTTTTTAATTAGTGAATAGTATTTAACATTCCATTCTTGCGTATAGTATATATATTATATAGTGAAAAACGAAAAGCGCAAAACGTAAAACCATAGCTCAAAATTTAAAATTTAAACATATTGTTTTATCTATTGAGTTTCATCTTTCTTATCTCGTACACTATATGGCAAAAATGAAAAGATAAAGAAGCAAAAACAGAACTTAAAATTTAGTATTGAGAGAAAAAGTTTTGAATTTTGAATTATGGTTTTTCGCTTTTAGCTTTAAGCTTTTAGCTTAATAAGGTAGAGACACGATGTATCGTGTCTATTTGACTCAACACGGCACGCCGTGTTGCTACTAAATACTAACGACTATTCACTATTCACTAACGACTAATTTAATCGGTTAATTTTTCAAATATGGATTTGTTCTTCTCTCCTCACCTATAGTCGAATCCGGACCATGCCCAGGATAAATTATCTTATCATCACCTAAAATCAATAATTTTTCTTTAATTGATTTTATTAAATCTTGGTAAGAACCACCGGGTAGGTCGGTTCGACCAATACCCCCGGCAAATAAAGTATCACCCGTAAAGACAATATTATTTGAAACAAGAGAAATTCCTCCCAGGGTATGACCAGGTGTGTGAATTACTATTAAATTTAATGTGCCTAAAGATATCTCGTCTCCCTCTTCTAAAAGCTTATCTGCGGGAGGTGAGCATATTTCTTTACCCATAAAGGAAGAGAAATTTTTATTGGCGTTAACTAACATATCAGCATCTAACCTATGGATTAATAATAAAGCTTCGGTCTTAGCTTTAAGTGTTTTATTCCCGGCAATATGGTCTATATGCCCATGGGTATTTATAATATATTTCAAATCAAAATTATTTTTTTGTAAAAGATTTAAAATTAAATCTACCTCATCTTCTCCTCCCGGATCAATTACCGCTGCTTTTTTAGTCTTTTTACAACTAATTAAATAACAATTAGTTTCTAACACTCCTACTACTAATCTTTTTAGAAACATTTCTTCTACAATCCTTTCGTTTAGTAGAATCCTCTATAAACAATTCAAATTATTAAAACAGTTTTCATCTTCTCAGATAGAAAAATCCTTTATTAAAAATCTTCTAAAACAGATTGTATTGCTTTGCTTATTTTTTTTAGAATCTGAGGATAATTAGTAATAATTCCATCTACTCCATATAAAATAAAGCGAACCATATCTATATCTCTATCGATCGTCCATACATACACTGTTTTATCCAGCCGATGTAAACAAGAAATAAGTTTTTCTTTACACAAAAAGGCATGTGGATTTAACCCTTCCAATCCATTAACATATCTTTTGGGATTTATCCATTTAGCATACAGCCCATTTGCTTTAAGCTCAGGATATCTCTCTTTTAGCAAGATTACCGTATCTCTATCAAAAGATGAAAAAAGAATATTATTATATCCAAAACTCTCTGTCTCTTTTACTAATTTATCTACAATGCCCGGATAAATCTTCTCCCCTCCCTTAATTTCTATATTTACAGAAAGTTTTCCCTTCAATATTTTAAGTACATCCCTAAGCAAAGGTATCTGTTCATTGTGATACTTCCTCACCTTGCCTTTTTCTAAGTCAAGTATGTCCCTCTTCTTAATTTTTAATTGTTTGAAGCAAATCTTCTTTCCATCATTTCTTGAGAAAAAAAGTTTTTTAACTACATCAAACCTCTTACCATCCCGATGTAAATAAAAACTAATTTTCTTCTTAGTTAATTGCTCATAAATATTCAGATAAAACGAATTAGCTTGAATTGTTCTTAATTCTAAAAAATATTTCTTCTCTTCCGGCAATTTCTTCATAATTTTTTCTTGATTTTTAGTAAAAAATTTAGAAATGTCGTATTTTTTTAATTCTTTAAAAGTAAGCTGCTTAATGGGAATTCTTAATCCGGTTAACCTTTTTAAATCTATATCATGGATTACAATTAATTTTCCATCTTTAGTAAAGTGCACATCCAATTCTATTCCATCTATTCCTAACTCTACTGCTTTTTTAAAACCAGAAAGGCTATTTTCGGGAGCAATTCCTTTTGCTCCTCTATGTCCAATAATAAGAGGTAACTTCATTATAATTTCTCCCTAAAAAGGTTAATTTATTTCTAAATTAACTTTTCACTATCCAAAAGAATGGTAACCGGGCCATCATTAAAAATTTTTACCAACATCATGGCTTGAAATTCTCCAGTTTCAATTTTAAGACCATAATTTTTTATATATTTTACAAAATAATCATATAATTTTACTGCTTTATCAGGAAGAGCCGCAGAAATAAAACTCGGGCGCCTTCCTTTTTTACAATCCCCATATAAAGTAAATTGAGATATGACCAAAATCTGGCCATTTATATCTCTCACGGAAAGATTCATCTTCCCTTCTTTATCTTCAAATATACGTAAATTTACTATTTTTTCAGCCAGGTATCCTGCATCTTTTTCTACATCATTCTGACCCACTCCTAAAAGGATTACCAGGCCCTTTTCTATTTTCCCTATTTCTTTTTCTTCAATCTCTACTGACCCTTTTTTTACTTTCTGTACTACTGCTCTCATTATTTATTCCTCGGATAAAAGATTTTTCTTCCTAATTTATCAATTAAAAAGTTGTTACTCTCTTTACAATTAATACGCTTTTTATTTTTTTTATTTTCTTTATTATTTCTTGAAGCTGATCAAGATTGTTGATAGAGAGTGTTACATCTATATTAGCAATATTATTTTTATCAGTTATGGCGTTTATGGCACTAACTGTAATTTTAAGGCTGGAAAAAATTAACATGATATCAGATACTAAATTCGAACGGTCATCAGCAATTATTTTTATCTTTACCGGGTAAAATAGCTCTTCTGTCTTTATCCACTCTACTTTTACCAACCGATCTTTTTCGGCAGAAACAAAATCTACATTAGAACAATCTGCCTTATGTATAGATACACCTCTCCCCCTGGTAATATAACCAATTATTTCGTCACCGGGAACCGGATTGCAGCATCGAGAAAATCTTATCATCACATCATTAATCCCTTGAACTCTTATTCCTTGATCAATTATTTTTTTCGGTTTAACCAAGGGGATAATTGGAGAGATTTTGTCTTGGGGGATTATTTTAGATAAAACCTGATAAGGGGTTAATTTACCGTACCCAATATTTTCAAACATTGATTCTAATTCGGTAAAACCTAATTCAATACTCACTTCTTTTAACTTTTTAGTAAGCTCGGAGGAGGTTTCAATTTTATATTTTTCCATCTCTTTTTCAAAAAGTTCCTTTCCTTTTTGAATATTCTCTTCCCGCATCTCCTTTTTAAACCAGATTTTAATCCTATTTTTTGCCCCTGATGTCTTGACTATCTTTAACCAATCTCTACTGGGGCCTCGGCTTGATTTGGAAGTTAATATCTCTACAATATCTCCACTCTTCATTTTATAATTTAAAGGAACTATCTTTTTATTAACTTTAGCCCCCGCACATCTATGACCTACGTCTGTATGAATAAGATAGGCAAAGTCTATAGGGGTAGAACCTAAAGGCAATATCTTCACATCACCTTTGGGAGTAAAAGTAAAAACTTCATCCTGGAAAAGACCTATTTTTAAGTTTTCCATAAATTCTTTAGGATCTTTCAAATCTTTCTGCCATTCCAATATCTGTCTTAACCAGGAAAGTCTCTCCTCTAATTTCTTATCCTTTTTTAAATCAACTTTTTCTTTATATTTCCAATGAGCAGCTATTCCGTATTCAGCAGTTTTGTGCATCTCCCAGGTGCGAATTTGTATTTCTAAAGGTTCGCCTTTGGGAGTTACCACTGTGGTGTGTAAAGACTGATACATGTTTGATTTAGGCATAGCAATATAGTCTTTAAATCTACCTGGCATGGGTTTCCAAATTGAATGTAATAACCCCAAAACCGCATAACAATCCCTGACAGAGTTGCAAATTACCCTAATTGCAATTAAATCATATATCTGGAAAAAATCTTTTTCCCCCTTCTCCATCTTTTTATAAATACTATAGATATTTTTAGGACGACCTTGAATTTCCGCCTTTATTTTTACCTTTTGTATCTCTTTTTTTATAATCTCTTTTATCGATTCTACATAACTTTCTCTTTCCAGGCGATTTTTTGCAATTCTATTAACTACCTCTCTATATTTCATTGGCTCTAAATAATGCAGAGAAAGGTCTTCCAACTCCCACTGAACCCTGGAAATACCTAACCTATTGGCGATAGGAACATAAATTTCCAGTGTTTCTCGAGCTACTTTTACTCTCTTGTGGGGTGGTATATATTGTAGAGTCCTCATGTTATTCAAGCGGTCTGCTAATTTTATCAAAATAACTCTTACGTCTTCTGCCATAGCCAAAAACATTTTACGAAAATTTTCGGCTTGCTGCTCTTCTCGTGTTTTAAAAGAAATTTTACTTAATTTCGTGACACCATTAACCAACATTGCTATTTCTTCGCCAAACTCTTCTTCAATGGTAGATAATGGGGTATCAGTATCCTCTATTATGTCATGCAAAATCCCCACTGCAATAGTAATTACGTCAAGCTCCAAATCAGCCAAGATTTTAGCTACTTCTAAAAGATGTGAAGTGTAAGGTGCTCCGGAATACCTCTTTTGTTTCCGGTGGGCTTTTGCAGAATATCTGTAGGCTTTTTTTACTAAGCTCAAATCAGCTTGAGGAGCATATTGGTATATTCTTTTTAAGATATATCTTATTAAAGTTAATTGAGAAATAATTTACACCTTCTTTATTAGTCGATAGTGAATAGTGAATAGTCGTTAGTTAGTCGTTAGTATTAAATGCAAGTTTTTAGTTCTTGGTTTTTAGTTTTTAGATAAGAAAACAGAATAAGAATATAGCAAAAAATTAAAAGCGAAAACCCATAATTAAAAATTAAAAACTTTTTCAGATAATGTATTTAATGTATTGCTTTTTTATAAGGGGCGGATTTATCCGACCCGTGTTGTTTTTTAATTCTCTGACGAGTTCGATGAATCGAACCCCTACCTTGACAGGCGAGACGCCTGTCCTACGCTAATAATCTTCTGACTCTTGAATTTTGAATTTTATCTTTTCTTTTCTTCACTATATACTATATACTCGATACTCGATACTATCTCATCCTCTGGCTTCTGTTTTCTCCACGCGATACTCGATACGCAATACGCGATACTAACTATACTGTACCAAGGAAAAGACATCATATCCTTCTAATTTCTCCCGAGGA
Organism: bacterium; assembly: GCA_018819665.1. Taxonomy (GTDB): domain Bacteria; phylum Atribacterota; class Phoenicimicrobiia; order Phoenicimicrobiales; family Phoenicimicrobiaceae; genus Sediminicultor. The sequence continues at coordinate 2,343 of JAHJOY010000330.1, read as the reverse complement.
TTTAAAAATTCAAGTTCAATTATAAAGGAAGCACCTATAACCTTTCCCCCTAATCTTTCAATCAGTTTAAATACTGCAGCTGTAGTACCACCCGTAGCTAGAAGGTCATCGATAACCATAATCTTATCTCCGTTATTTATAGCGTCCTTGTGTATTTCCAAAATATTCTCACCATACTCTAATTGATAAGAAACTCTTTCTACCACACTAGGAAGTTTCTCTGGTTTCCTAATGGGTAAAAATCCAATTCCTAATTGATAGGCTACTGGAGCACCTATAATAAAGCCACGGGCTTCTATTCCCGCAATATAATCAATTTGGTATTTACTACAATACTTGGTTATTTCATCAATACTATATTTAAATGCTTCTTTATCTTTCAGTAGAGTAGTAATATCTTTAAATTGGATGCCTTTTACCGGAAAATCCGAAATATTCCTAATTTTTTCTTTTAAATCTATCACTTTTATCTGCCTCCTAAAAAATAGTTTTTATATCTTTTATATTTAATTGAACATTTTCCGTTCCATTCCACTTATTTAGTTCGATATTAAAAGCTAAATCTACTACTTTGTTTTCAGAAAATATTTGGTTTCCTATTCTGCTTAATTTAAATCCTATCCCTTCTAATGTTCTGTTCTCTTCCTTAATTTTTATTTTTAGGTGCTCCCTCTTTTCACCAACCAGCCTCCAATCAGATATTATGTTTTTGTAACTACAAAAGACGGGTTGAGGGTTCCCAATCCCAAATGGTTCTAAAACATTAATATCTTTTACCAAGCCAAAATTAATATTGCTTAGTGAAATTTGAGCGTCTATTTTTAATTCTGGACTTAAATCATCTTCTTTAATGAAATCTTGAGATATTTCATTTATCTTTAATTTAAACTCAGGAATTCTATTAGACTTTATAGTAATACCTGCAGCTAACTCATGACCACCAAAATTTATTAAAATATCCTGGCACGATTCTAAAACGTTATATAAATGAAAACCTTTAATACTCCTTCCTGAACCTTTTGCTATTCCATCTTTTTTGGAAATAATAATTGCAGGACGATTAAATTCATCTACTAATCTGGAGGCTATTATGCCGATTACCCCTTGATTCCAATTTTCTGATGCAAGAACCAATACTTTATTATCTTCTTCCTTTGCTTGTATAGAAGCAAATTCCCTGGCTTCTCTTAAAATATTATCTCCGATTTCCTGTCTATGTTTGTTTATTTCGCTTAATTTTTGGGATAAATGTTTAGCCTTATATTCAGAATCAGTTAGCAACAATTCTAAGGCTAATTTAGAATCACCTAACCTTCCTGCTGCATTTATTCGGGGAGCAAGGGCAAAATTAACTTCTTTAGTTCCTAAATTACCATAATTTACTCCACTCTCCATTATTAACGCCTTCAAACCCTCTTTCTTGGTTTGATTAAGTGTTTTTAATCCGTATTTAATTAAGATGCGATTTTCATCGATAAAAGGAACGGAATCAGCAATCGACCCCAACGCAACATAATCAAGCAAACTCCATAAATCATCCTGGTTTTTTTTCAATTTTGAATATAGGGCTTGAGCCACTTTAAAACTTACACCCACTCCTGCTAATTCCTTAAAAGGATAATTTGTATCGCATTTGGGGTTTATTATTGCTATTGCAGAAGGAATGTCTTTTTGGGGTTGGTGATGATCGGTAACTATAACATCTATTCCATAATTATTTGCTTTCTCTATTTCAGAAATAGAACTAATTCCACAATCAACGGTAATAATTAATTTAATATTATTTTTAAAAGCAATATCTATGGCCTCTTCATTTAGCCCATATCCCTCTTGAAAGCGATTAGGTATATAGTAGTATAAATTGTTGGTAAACTCTCTCAAAATTGAAAACAATAAGGCAACGCTGGTTATTCCATCGACATCGTAATCTCCGTAAATCAATATTCTTTCATTGTTATTTATCGCTCTTAATATTTTGTCAACAGCTTTCTCCATATCTTGAAAGATATAAGGATCTCTCAAATCTTTAAGATCTGCCTTTAAGAATCTTCTTGCGCTTAAAACTTCCTTTGTTCCTCTATTTATTAGTAATTGAGCTAAAATTGGAGAGATATTTAATTCTTTAGACAACTCTGATTGTAATTTTTTATCTTCTTTTGATATACACCACTCTATTTTATTTATGCTCCTTTCTCGTATTTCGTATATCGTATATCGTATATCGTTTATTTATATTATAGCGTATAGCGGGTAGCGTTTAGCGTATAGTATAACAAGCTAAAAACTTAAAGCGAAAAGCTAAAAACCATAATTCAAAATTCAAAACCTTTTGTTTTTTTATTG
>JAHJOY010000329.1 GCA_018819665.1 bacterium | reverse complement strand
TGATGCCTATCCTCATCCTTTTATTGAATTTCTCCTTTACACTCATCCTTCTATCGGCAAGAGAATTAATTATGCTCAGGAGTTTAAGAAGAAGATTGAATTAGAAAAGCAAAAAGAATGAATTTTAAATAAGTAATTTTTGTTATTATTTCTTAGAGATATTTATAATGTCAAGATAATAAAGTTAATGAAAAGTAAATAAAGTAATCTTGAATCTTTATCAAAGATTACCCAGATTTATAAGGGAACCAATCAGATACAAAGAGAAGTTATTGCTTTGCAACTAATTAAAGAAGCCGCCAAAAATAGAATGTAACATTTTGTGCTAGGCACAAAATGTTACATATTCTGTATATTCTTTACTATATTTTGTAATATTGATATAATAAAATTACAAAAATACAGTTTTGTACTACACACATTTGTGATACTAAAGATATCAAGAGGTAAAAATTATAACTTAATAGTCCACAGGACTAAATAAAGAGGGTGTTTTAAAATGAGAAAGCCCCTTGTTTTCACCTTGATAGTGATTTTAGTTTTTTGCCTAACCATTTCTGCCCAGGAACAGGAAGAAGATAGAGAAGAAATTTTTACCCAGAGAAGGCAGAGTATGGTTATAAATCAATTACAAAGCCGGGACATCACCGATTCAAAAGTCTTACAGGCCATGCTCACTGTTCCCCGCCACCAATTTGTTGACCCACGCATTAGAGAATCAGCTTATAATGATTACCCCCTTGCTATCGGTGAAGGCCAAACTATTTCCCAGCCTTATATTGTAGCCTTGATGACTCAGCTTTTAGAACTAAAAGGAGGAGAAAAAGTTTTAGAGATAGGAACCGGCTCAGGATATCAGGCAGCAGTTTTAGCTGAGATTGTAGAGGAAGTTTATACAGTGGAGATATACGAAAGTCTTTCTAAAAAATCAGAAAAATTACTAAACGATTTAGGTTACCGAAATATTAAATTTAAAGTTGGAGATGGTTATTACGGATGGGAAGAATATGCACCTTATGATGTCATCATTGTAACCTGTGCTTCCGATCATCTCCCTCCACCCCTTCTTCAACAGATTAAAGATGATGGGGGGAGAATAGTGATTCCCGTGGGCGGAATATGGATGGTTCAAACTCTAATGAAAATAGAAAAAATAGAAGGAAAAATTAAATCTAAAGGGATTATCGGGGTAAGATTTGTTCCTATGATCGGACATAGCAGATAGGGAACAGGGGACATGGTCCCTATAAGTAAAAAATAAAAAAAGCAAGCTAAAATAGCTAAATAAATTTTAACTTGCCCTTTTTTATGTTTTTTTATTTACTACAAGAAAAACTTGCACACCACTCTGGTTCGGGTGGAGGATTGGAATCTAATATTTTTCTCCACTCTTCATCGGTTAATCTATTTTCCATCGGCTGTTTGAATTCATAATAACTAAAGGTTGACCCTGTTTAGTAATTAAGTAAACTTTTTAGAATAATTTATACTGAGAAATCCAAAGAGATATATCAAAGCGGCTAATATAGCAACTACTTTAAAACCAAAGAAGAGGGCGATTATCACTGCGGAGACAGAGGCGATAATAGAACAGAAACTGTTAGTTGCCCATAACCAGGGGATAAGTCCCTTTCCTTGTTCTATCGAATTGACCAACCTTATCCCTAAGGGGAAGGGTATCCCCATTAAAAATCCTAAAGGAAAAATTAGCCCTATAGTAATTAATATTCTAATCAACAAGCTATACTTTAAAGTGGTATTAAAAATATGAGGTAAAATAATTTGGTATAGTAATAAGATTACACACAGGGTAAGTATAATAATTTTTAAACTTCCAATATAATTTTTCTCCATTTTTTTAGAATAAAAACTTCCCAAGCCGGAGAAGAATAAAAAGGAGAAGATGATAATAGAGGTAGAATAAGCAGGATTAGTCAGATAGAGGATAAATTTTTGGATAAAAGAGATTTCTAAAAGCATATACCCTAAACCCAAAGAGGCAAAATAAAGCAAAAAAGGAATTTTTACCTTTCTTTTACTTACAGGGAGTCTCTTTAAAATTAAAGGTAAAAATATGAAAATGATACTAAATATTATTCCCTGAAGGAAAGTGGCAAATATAATTAGATTACCCCATTCTATCAAGGGTTGCCAATTAGCTGTGCTTTTTATAATTTTGGGGATGTTTTCCCACTTTAAAGTGTAGAAAAAATAAGGTTGATTATCAGTGACTGCTGAAACATTAAAGAAGTAACTATTATAAAAATCTTTTAAGTTACCTTCCTTAAAACTATTTATTAATTGGTCTATCTCCTGATAATAATAACTCTGCTCCAGGATATGATTTATATTAGCATCATCCTCCTTAATCCCCGGGAAATAAACTGTATCAAAATTCCTTTTATCACAAAAATCTTTAATTATTCTTATCTCTTCCTCTCCTATTTCTTTTTTACTTAAAATAAGGGTAGAAGTAGCCCAACTGCGGATTACAGCCAGATGATTTTCCGGCCTTTCTATCCCCATTCGACTGAGGGCTTCCAAACTGATACTGCAAAGACGCACAATTTCACGAGGAGGAAATTTTAACCAACGGGTTATGCTTAACTTTCCTCCATCAGAAAGATGCTGCCAAAAGTCCATAAACCCCTCTACTGTATAAAGATAATTTTCAGATATGCTGTAAAATCCTCCGGAAGCAGTATTGGATGAGCCAATTAAAGAAATTTGAATCAAGTCAAACTTTTGCTCTAATCCTTTTAATACACTCCTTCCTTCACCGGTAAAAATTATTATTCCCTCACGGTTATAAATATTTCCCGAGTAATCGCTATAATTATTTTGAAGTAAAATCTTGACATCGGGGTTCATCTCAATCCCCCATATCTCCTCTGCTTCATTATAAATTCCTCCCAAGATATCTAATCCTCCACCCGGTCCAATGATCAAAACTTTTCTTTTATCACCGATAAGATGAAATCCTAAGGCAGAAGAGATATAATCTGAAAACTCTATTTTTCCCAATGCTTCTAAATCATCCTCCCCCTCCAATCTAGTAATCGCACTCAATCCGTCACCATCAGTGACCAGTCCTAATTGTTCAGGAATCTCTCCCGAGAAATTCAAACTTAACCCGGGGGCGTATTTTACCCCCTCACTTTCTACCACCTCCAATCTGGCGAAACTATTCTCCTGTCCATCAATTATTCGGGAATTAGGGTAGCGCAATAAAGTGAATAAACTTTTATAAGGATTTATCGGGAAAGAATAAAAACTCTCTGCTCCACTAAATAAAATAATAAAAACAAATATCCCCGCAATATAAATTATTGATCTTTTATCTTTAAGTTTTAAGGAAAATAAAAAAGAAGCCAGAAAAGAGAGCAGGGGAGGGATAACCAATAAATGGCTCAAACTTATATAATTAGCCAGAATTAAAAAAAAGATACAGCCTACGGATGCACCCCCCAAATCACAGAAATATATTTTATTTACTTTTTCGGGTAGTTTAGATATAGACAGGGAAATACAAATTCCAGCAAAGAAAAAAGGTATGGCTATAGTCAGATAATAGATTACAACATATAGTAATTGATACTTATCCATAATTACCCGGTATAGGTCAAAGGGTATTTTACAGATAACAAATATGGAAAGTAGAGAACTTAAAGAAAATAGCAAGGAAAAGAAGAGGAGATATTTATATAAATTTTTTCCTTCAGCCCTTTTCAGAATCGACGAAAAGACCGATAAAAAAGTCCCGCTCGCTCCATATCCTAAAAAGGCGATACTAATAATCATGAAAGCCAGATAATTCCATTGGAGAATAGAAAATACCCGCATAAGAGAGAGTTCAAAAAGCAATACTGAAGTAGAGAAGAAGAATATTCCTATATATAAAGGAAAATCATTATCTTTTTTAGCTGTTACCATGGTATCCATTGTTTCCGTAGTTTTTCTTTAATTACTCTTTTAATTTCAGGTATATTGATCAGACCAGCCATAATACCACCTTTAATGAGCATTTCTGCCTTATCAAAATCAAAAAGATTTATTTCTTTAATTCCAAAGGGGACAATGACTACATCTGCCCCTTCCAGGC
>JAHJOY010000328.1 GCA_018819665.1 bacterium | reverse complement strand
TCTCAATTCCAATGCCACTATTATTAACAATTTTCATTTGCTAAATATTTGCTCGTTATTTAAGGTCTTGTTCTGCTATTTTGAGGACATCAAATTGACCATTTAGCTTGTTGTAAATGGCAAGTAGAAATGCACCTTGCGCGGAAAACAATTTTGCACCTCCTAGAAAGAAAAAAATGGTTTAATCCTCCTCTTCTTTTTGAATTCTAAATGATTCTCCACTTAAGTTGAATACTTTGGAATGATGGAGCAGCCGGTCTAGCATGGCTACAGTCATCACTTCATCACCCATCATTTCAGCCCACTCATCAAATCTTTTATTAGACGTAATGATTACAGATGCCTTCTCGTAAAGCTCACTTATCAGGTTAAAAAATAGATTAGCCTCCTTTCTTTCTATGGGCGTATAGCCTATCTCATCGATGATCATCAGATCTGCTTTTAAAATACGATTCAGTCTAAAGCCGGCCTTGCGCTGAATATCGGCCATCTTTAACAGCTTGATAAGTGATGCCACCCGTTCAAAGCATACCGTGTAACCTGCCTGTATGGCCTTCAGTCCGATAGCTATGGATAGATGCGTTTTCCCCAAGCCGGGTGGACCGAAAAACAACAGATTGCTGTGATTATCCAGCCATAGGAAATCCAGAAGAGCCGATAAGTCTGACTTAGTGATGCCTTTTACTCTGGCAAATTGGAAATTATCCAGATCTTTTTCTACCGGAAAATGGGCTCCTACCAGATTACGTTTGAGCCTTCTTTCTGTCCGGTAGTTTATCTCCGCCTTTAAAAGAAGGTCCAAAAAACTCAAATAGGATATTTTCTTTTCTTCTGCCTCGGTTATCTCACTATCCAGATTAGGGATCATTCCTTTAAGCTTTAAGTTTTCCAGTAAGTTGACTATCTGCTGATATTTTTTCATGGCCGGACCTCCGAGGAGGCATTTACCAGGTTATGATAAATTCCGATATCTCTCTTTTCTACTTGAAAGGCTTTCTTCTCCTGCGGGATATCCCTTAACCTAGAAACAATTTCTACCTTTGGCAGGGCTAACTCGGCTTCCTGTTGGTAATACTGATAAGTATCGTATAGATTTGCCATGGTGTAAGTCCGATTTTCCAGACATAGGTCTATAGCCTGTCCTAGATGCTCCCTTTCTATTTCCTGGGAGAATTTCTTTAGTGCATCATTATACTGATCCCGGAAATAACGGGTATACATCCGAAAGTTCTTATCTACAAATTCACTCCAGCTATCTAAGGCAAAAAGGCTCTTTAGCTCCTCTTTCAATTCCCTCTGACTGTGCTCTTTGTGGTGATGTCTGGCCCGGTTTGCTATCCGGCTTCCCGGGATGGGAGATATAGCATGTTCTGCTATCTTTTCTCCGGTACGGATATCGTAGATAAAAAGCCTTTCTGCGGTTTTATAGATCTCTACTTCCCGCTCCCGATATTCCAAGGGGACCGGATACTTACCAGCATTCACCGATATCTGACCCATAATATCTGCTTTCCGTCTCTCTCTGGAATTTGAAGTATCCTTCCGGTAGATGGAATTTTTCAAGGTCCTCAAATAGGCCTTCTCTTCGCTAAACATTTCTTGAGGGATACGCCGGGTGGCCAGTGAAATCTTGCCATTGGCCCGCCGGTTTAACCACTTGGACAGCCTTTCCTTAGCCTCTTCAATGTTTTCAAAATCTCTTATCCTTAAAAAGTTCCTCTTGATGAACTTAATCAGATTCTCTATCTTGCCCTTGCTCTCCGGATCACTCTTCCGGCAGACATACATCTTTAAATCCATTTCTTCTATAAACTGCTTAAAATCCCTGGTGTAGATGATATCTCCTCTGTTTTCACTTACTACCATCACCTTATCCTGGTCTATTACCAGTTCTTCGGGCATTCCTCCCATGTACTGGAAGCAATCCAGAAGATGGTTGATTAAATCCAGGGTAGTAAAGGGTCTATCCTGTAAGGCACAGTATTTGTAGCGGCTGGCAGATAAAACCGCTGCAAATATATAGAGCTTTAAGCCACTTTTGGTACGGTATTCTCCGAAATCAATCTGCAGCTGCTTGCCGTAGGGAAGCTCTGCCACCGGAGAATATATCCGTTTATTACCATTTAATTTCAGCTGTTCTGTCTCTACCAGGAAGCTGATATAGCTGCGGAAACTCCTCTCCGTACCCGGCAAAGATCCTAGTTTCTCTTCAAGATAATCATACACCGCCGATTTTTCCAGTCTTTGAAAGTCATTTACTTGGTATAGATCAAGAATAGGGGACTGATAAGGCTCAAATAACTTGCTCCGATATCTCACTTTTTCTATATACCGAGCGTATTTTTTCTCTGACATATCGTAATATTTAAATACTGTCCGCTTGTTTAATCCGGTTTCTCTTACAATGTCTGCTTTGGTAAACCCTCTTCTTTTAAAATGCTGAATCTTTTGATACATAATCTTGTTAACCATAGATCAGTCCTTTCCTTATAGTATTGATTCTTATTCATACTATAGTAAAGAACTGTTTCTTTTAAAAGGTGCATTTTTATTTTCCACCTTAGGTGCATTTTAGTTTACCATTTCCACTAATAGACAGGCGAGACGCCTGTCCTACGGAGGGCAAACACAAGGCCTGTCCTACGGGAAGGCTGGGGGATGTTTTGCGCCTTTATAGTATTCGCATTTTTTTCCTGCAATTGTTCCCCACGCCTATACGCTACCCGCTGTACGCTATACGCTAATTAAATACTAACGACTAATTTAATTGGTTAATTATTTACCATCGGGTTATCTTTTCAAGCCCTCCCATATACGGCCGAAGAACATCAGGGATAACTACACTCCCGTCCTTCTGTTGAAAATTTTCTAATATGGCAACCATGGTTCTGCCAATTGCTAAACCAGAACCATTTAAGGTGTGGACAAAATTCACTTTCTCTTTTTCTTTTGAACGATATCTTATCATTGCTCTTCTGGCTTGAAAATCTTCACAATTACTGCAGGAGGATATCTCTCTATATCTTCCCTGGGCTGGTAACCATACTTCGATATCATAGGTCTTGGCTGCTGAAAATCCCATATCCCCGGTGCAAAGAACAATTACCCGATAGGGTATTTCTAATCTTTTTAAAACTTCCTCGGCATTTTTAGTCAAAGTTTCCAACTCCTGATAAGAATCTTCCGGTCTGCAAATTTTAACTAACTCCACTTTGTTAAATTGATGCTGCCTGATTAAACCTCTAACATCTTTACCATAAGAACCTGCTTCTTTACGAAAACAAGCAGTATAAGCGGTATAATAAAGAGGTAAGTCATCATCATTTAAAATCTCCTGCCGATGAAGGTTGGTTAAAGGTACTTCGGCAGTAGGCACCAGATAAAGACCATTTTCACATTTAAATAAATCACTTTCGAACTTGGGTAGCTGCCCGGTGCCAGTCATCGTTTCAGCATTTACTAAAAAAGGAGGGAATATTTCTTTGTACCCGTGTTCATTGGTATGAAGGTCGAGCATAAAATTAATTAGAGCTCTTTCCAGTTTAGCCCCCATCCCTTTTAATACGGTAAAGCGGGCTGAGGCTACTTTTGCCCCTTTTTCAAAATCGAGTATATCCAGGGCTTCGCCGATATCCCAATGGGGTAAAGGAGTAAAATCGAATTTGCGGGGCTCTCCCCATCTTCTTATCTCTGTATTATCCTTTTCATCCTCTCCCACCGGCACACTTTCGTGGGGAATATTGGGAATTTCCAGTAATATCTTAGCTGTCTCTTCTTCAATTTCTTTTATCCGAGCGTCTAATTCTTTAATCTTTGCCGATACTTCTTTCATAGCTAAAATCTTTTCCTGGGCATCCTTCTTTTCTCTCTTTAATTTTCCGATCTCTTCACTCACTGTATTTCTTGTTTCTTTTAAGACACCCGCTTCTAATAATAGCTCTCTTCTTTTCTCGTCTAGGCTTAATACTTCTTCGATATTAATTTTTTCTTTTCTCTTCTTTAATGCTTCTTTTACTTTCTCCGGATTTGAACGGATAAGTTTTATATCTAACATTGTCTTTCTCCTTTTGTATTCGTATTGCGTATATTATAGCGTATAGCGGGTAGCGTTTAGCGTATAGTGACAGGCGAGACGCCTGTCCTACGTTTACCTATCTCGGGCAGACACAAGGTCTGCCCCTACACCTGACTTCTGAATTCTAACTTCTTCTATTTTCTTTACTAAATACTATTCACTATTCACTATCGACTAATTCGTTATCCCTTTATAACACCCAATGGTCGCATCCTCACCACTTTTCTGGATATATCGGTCTGATGCATTACTTCCACTACTTCACTTACATCTTTATAAGCCTCGGACATCTCTTCAACCAGGGTTCCTCGGCTTTCTGCTTTTACAATTATTCCTTTTTCTCTTAATTCTTGTTGAATATCTCTCCCTCTGGCCTGTTTTTTTGCTGAGGTTCTGCTCATCACCCTTCCCGCTCCATGACAGGTTGAACCAAAGGTCTCTTCCATGGCTTTTTCAGTTCCTACCAAACAATAAGAACAACGTCCCATATCTCCCGGAATTAAAACCGGCTGCCCTATCTTTCTATATTTTTCCGGAATATCAGGATGAAATGGAGGGAAAGCTCGAGTAGCCCCTTTCCGGTGCACACACAACTTTATTTTCTTTCCTTTCAAATCATGTTCTTCTATTTTTGCAATATTATGTGCCACATCATAGATTAGTTTTAATCCTAATTCTTCCGGAGTGCTTCGAAAAACCTTAGCAAAAACTTCACGAGTCCAGTGCATTATACATTGGCGATTCGCCCAGGCATAATTTGCCGCACAGGCCATAGCTGCATAATAGTTTTTTCCTTCCGGTGAAGACAGAGGTGCACAAGCCAATTGCCGGTCGGGAAGTTGTATCCCGTATTTCTGTACAGCCTTTTGCATAGTCACTAAATAATCGGTACAGACCTGATGTCCCAATCCCCGGGAACCACAATGAATCATTACGGTAATTTGGCCTTCTTCTAATCCCATTTCCCGCGCAACTTCAGGGTCATAAACCTTATCGATTACCTGAATCTCTAAGAAATGATTTCCTGAGCCGAGGGTGCCCAATTGAGGTTTCCCTCTTTCCATAGCATGCTTGCTAACCAGATCAGGATTCGCATCTTTCATACAACCTTCTTCTTCGGTAAATAAGATGTCTTCTTCCCAGCCAAAACCTCTCTCTACAGCCCATTTAGAACCTTTTCTTAAAACATCTCTTATTTCATTATAACTTATTTTTATTTTTCCTTTTGACCCTACTCCAGAGGGGACAGCCCTGAATAGCTCATCAACTAAGAGTTCAACTTTCGGTTTCACTTCTTTTAAAGTTAAATTAGTCCTTATTAATCGTACGCCACAATTTGAAACTACAAAATTATTTGCAATGAAATTATGATGAGGATGTTTCACGGTGAAATCATATACATAATCATTGAAATCTATTTTCTGTTTGCTAATAATTTCATCCCATAACATTCCTGAACAACCCACCCCTTCAGTTTTTATCTTTATAAAATCTTTAAAAGAGAGAGAATTAAAACTAATCCTAGGAGATGTTTTTCTTTCTTCATAAATTGAACGTTCAATGAATCGAAGATTAGCGTAAGATGAATCAATCTGTTTATAAATAGCTTTCGCTCCTATTCCTTCTTTTGTTTTTAATTCTTTAGCCTGAATCGCAATTCCATTCCTTTTTTCAATAATTAATTGTTTAGCTTTTAAATAGTGTACTGTGGTATTGGCAATAAAACTCCGCTTTTTATTATATTCAAAACCAATTTTACTATAAAGGTTAATTAAGTCTTGATTCTGACCAGATAAGATTAATCGGAGACGTTGGGATATATCCCCTCCTTTATTTACATATTCAACTCTCTGACTTATCTTTTGAGTTTTCACGCCAAATTCAGCTAATAAATCAGAAATTTCTTCTAGGAATCTTCTCCCACTCTCAATAAAACCTTCTTGTTTATTCATGGAAATCATTGGACAATAAAAAGTATAGTTATGGTTCAACATCGTTTTAGGGGTAGACAGTTCTGCTCCAAAAAATGCTGCCAAAAAAAGCCTTTTTTGCCAAAGTGGGGTCTTGATAATCCAAGAAGGAAGATAATAATCTTGATTTGTTTTCTTCCCCAAAGGAGTTCCTAAGCCAACTAAAAGGATAGCAAAACTGCTTGAAACAACTTTACAAAATGTTTCTATGTTAGAAAATTCACATTTTCCATAAAGAGTATCTATTTTATGATCTCTTTTTCTATGGTAAACCCGGGAACAATTATATCCAATACAAGCAATATCTCTTCTTATCTCTTCAAGGTCTTCAGGTTTACCATAAAAGCTAGTCACGCCTTCCCCTTTCTCTTTGACAAAATGAATGTTACCATCTCCAAATACATATCCCATTATTTTTAAGATATAAGGCAATTTAGGAGAATTGTATCTTAAAGGTAAAAGGCTTCTCTTTTTTAAATGAGATATAATTTGATTTAATCCATTCCCATTATTTCCCTTTCCTAATTTTAGAAGTAATTCTTTTACCTTCTCCTCATCAAGGATAATTTTATTGCTTGGTTCTTCATAAGGGACACCTTCAAAAGGATAAATGGCCACCTCGTCTCCTGTCTCCAACTTCCCCAAAGGAATCATTCCATCTTTAGTATAAAAAGGATGGTCTTCAGTGGCAATAATCGTTTTACCAGTTTTAGTTGTTATTTCATAGACTTCATTATCGGGAACCTTTTTAAATAAATTAATAATGCTCGTATTAATTAAATTCTCCTCCTTAAAATCAAAACAATTTATTTTTTCTTTTGACCATTTTTTTTCAAACTCCTTAATCTTTAAGGTGTAACCAAAGGTATGTAAAATCAATGCATCTGGGGAAAGACAATTTATGTCAAAGCCCACTCCTCCGGGAGAGATAACTCCATTATCTAAGGAGGTAGCCGCTACTCCGCCAATACAATTCGAAACAACAAAATTCTCAGCAATAAAATTATGTTC
>JAHJOY010000327.1 GCA_018819665.1 bacterium | reverse complement strand
TAATGATATTGGCTCGGCTTCAGGCTATCCCTAATGAATTATATGAAGCAGCAGATATAGATGGGGCAAATATAATAAAAAAATTTTTTTATATAACCATACCTGAATTAAAATACGTATTAGGTACTTTATTTTTATTGAGATTAATGTGGACTTTTAATAAATTTGATGATATCTACTTATTGACCAGTGGAGCTGCAGGGACTAAAGTACTACCTGTGCTTACTTATGAGTTTAGTTTTGGCATGCTTAATTTTGGTTTAGGTTCAGCTACCTCTATGTTTTTATTTATTATTCTCGGTGTTTTTATGATATTTTATGTAAAATATGCCTTGGAGTGGTAACATCTACTTGGAGTACAGAATTTTATAAGGGATAGGAGCGAAATAGAAGATGGAGAAAAGAAAAATATCTTTAGGGAAGATTGTAGTTTTTGGCAGCATAATTTTATTTTTAATTGTTATTCTTTTTCCTTTTTATTGGATGATAATTTCATCTATGAAGGGATTTTCTGAATTATTTGCCTATCCTCCCAGGTTTTTGCCAGATAGTTTTAATTTAAGAGCTTATTGGCGGGTGTTATTTGAAGAAGGATTTACTCTGTATCTCAAAAATAGTTTTTATGTAGCCTCATTTACGGCTGTTTTAAATCTAATATTAGCATGCTTGGGAGCTTACGCTATAGCTCGATTAAGATTTAAAGGTAAGGCTTTAATGATGAGGTCTATTCTTTTAGTATATATGTTTCCTGGAATATTGCTAATAATTCCTTTGTTCGCTATGTTAGCAAAAGTAGGATTTATAGATAATTTAAATGGATTAATACTTACTTATCTGGCTCAAACTTTGCCCGTTTCCCTTTATATGTTAGCTGCTTACTTTAGGACTGTTCCTGAGGAAATTGAAGAAGCAGGATTAGTAGACGGCTGCAACAGGTTGGAAGTTATAACTAAAATAACCCTGCCTCTCTCTGTGCCCGCCATAGCTTCAGTGGGAATTTATACTTTTATGATAGCCTGGAATGAATTTTTATATGCGTTAGTTTTTTTATACGATTCTGATAAATTTACTATGCCTTTGGGGTTGGTAAGGCTTTATTCTTCTTACCATACTTCCTGGGACCTGGTAATGGCTGCTTCGGTAATAATTACTGTTCCGATAATTGTCTTGTTTTTAGCCTTTGAAAAATACTTAGAACAAGGTTTAGTTGCAGGTGGAGTGAAAGGTTAAAGATTTACATACTACCTATTTTCCTCCCCGGGGTAACCAGAAAAAATAGGGCTATTAATAGTAACCATGCTACTCTTCACCTCTTGCTTAATAGATAGAAAAGATTAGTTAGAATTAATTGGAAATTTAGAACTGAAAACTAAAAACTATAAAAAAGGAGCATTAAGTATGAAAGCAATAATTTTAGCTGGCGGATATGCTAAGAGACTCTGGCCTTTAACCAAAAATAAACCCAAACAACTACTTTCGGTCGGCGGAAGGCCGATGATTGAATATATTATGGAGAAATTAGAAGTCCAAGAAGAAATAGATAAGATTATGATATCTAGCAATGAAAAATTTGAACAAAATTTTAAGGAATGGTTATTAGGATATAAATCGTTAAAAGATATTGAATTAATATTTGAGCCAACTTTATCAGAAAAAGATAAATTAGGGTCGGTAGGAGCATTGGGATATTTAATAAAGAAAAAAAATATTGATGAAGAATTAATGATTATCGGAGGAGATAATCTCTTTGAATTTGCTTTAAGAAACCTAATTAATTATTATAGAGAAAAAAAGGGGAATGTAGTTGCCTTATATGATTTAAGATCTATTCAGAAAGCCCAAAATTATGGGGTAGCAAAGGTTGATGAGGAAATGAGGATAATAGATTTTGTAGAAAAACCCAAAAATCCACCTTCCACTCTGGTTTCTACCGCCTGTTATATGTTATCCCCAGAAGGAGTAAGAAGTATTTTAACTTATTTAGACAAAGGAGAAAGCCCTGATGCCATAGGATTTTTTATAAAATGGTTAATCAAAAGAGAAAAAGTTTTCGGATTTGTATTTTCGGGTAGATGGTTCGATATCGGTTCTTTGGAATCACTTAAAGAAGCAGATTTAATATATAGTAAAAAGAAGGAGAAAGGTTTATAATGAAAGACAAAATAAATATTGTTGTAGGTATTTGTACTAAAAATGTTGAAGATACCATTGAGGGAGTAATTAAAGTAGTTGACCAGGGTCTGAATGACTATTTTCCGGAGAAGAAAAGTTTAATTATAGTCTCAGATGGTTTTTCTAAAGACCACACCAAAGAGAGGGCTAATAAAACTGTAACCAGAACACAGAAGATGGTACTGGATCAAGTTGGGAAAATCGGAAAGGGGAATGGAGTAAAAACCATATTTATTAAGGCAGAAGAAGTAGGAGCAGAGGCAGTAGCTTTAGTAGATGGTGATCTTACCAGTATAACCCCGGAATGGTTAAAATATCTGATTCAACCTATATTAAAAGAATATGATCTGGTTGCCCCCTTTTATGTCCGACATAAATATGATGGGGTGATTACCAATCATCTGGCTTATCCTCTGACTCGAGCACTTTACGGGATTTCTATCAGACAGCCCATTGGTGGAGAATATGGTCTATCCGCTAAAATGGTGAAAAAAGTGTTAGTTCACCCTCTTTTCCCGGCTGAATTTGGAATAGATATATTTATTACCACGGTCGCTGCCTGTGAAAACATGAAGATGATAGAAGCGAAACTGGGGATAAAGAGTCATGATTCCACCAAAGATTATAAAGATCCCAAGGTATTATTAGTTCCTATGTTTAATCAGGTAACAGGAAGCATTTTGGATTTAACCATTTTTTATAAAGATTTTTCTAAAGGGAAAGTGGCAGATAAAAGCGTAGAGAGGATTGGAGTAAAAGAAGTAGAAACACCTAAAGAGGTGGTTATGGATATATCAGGATATATAAATGATTTTAAATCTGGATATGAAGAGACAATAAAGGAAAAGAATTTTTTCTTGCCAGAAGAGATAATATCTTCTTTAGATAAAATATCTAAAAGTTTTGGTGTGGAGGACTTTAATTTCCCTATAGATTTATGGGCCCAAATAGTATATTATAGTTTAAATTATTATGAACAGAAAAGAGATAGAAAAGAAGATATTTTAGAGATATTAAGAATTTTATGGCAGGGGCGCTTAGCCAGTTTTGCTATTGAAACAAAAGATTTAGATGTGGAACAGTCAGAAGAAGTAATCCAACAGCAAGTAGAAGCTTTTAAGAAATACAAAGAAAAAATATGGCAATGATGGAAAGGCAGTATATATTGTGGTAGAAAAAAAAGGTGTAGAAAAAAAATATTCTATTGGCGTTGATTTAGGAGGAACGAATATCGTCAGTGCAATAGTGAATTACCAGGGGAAGATAGTAAACCGCCTGAAAGTTCCAACTTT